>NZ_CDWTMO010000087.1:0-17568 GCF_977946435.1 Frankia sp. CgKIO3
GGACGGGTGGGGCCGCGGGGTCGGCGGCGGTCTCCGCGCGGCTGCGTGGCGCCCCGAACACTCCGACGGCACGGTGGCGGCGGATCTGGGCGGCGACCGAGCCGGCGCCGCGCCCCGGGTCGCGTTCCCCCTGGCGGCGTTAGAACCGGGCCGCGGCTTAGCCCGGCGAGGTCGAGGACGGCCAGAGCGCGGGGCCGGTCTGTTGAGCCTGGCCCAGGCGACGGTCGAGTTCAGCGTCCAGCCGCGTGGTGGCGTCGGCCACGCCGGTCTCCTCTCACTCCTCCCCAAGGATACGGGTACGCCTACGTAGCCGTATCCTTCTGCATCGATGTCCAGAGCCGCCTATGACAAGCAAACTTGACTTGATGTAAAGCTAGCTTTACATTCATACCATGATCGATGAGACGCGGCAGGACAACGTGACACGTGCCGCCCGCAGGGCGATCTTCCTGGACGGTCTCCCCGTCGCCACCCTCGGAGGGATCGCTCTGGCCCTGGGCAGCGACCCTGACCAGACCGCCGCCCAGGAGGCCTGGTGGCTGGGGGTCAGCGGCGCGTTCACGCTCGCCGTGGCATGGGTATTGCTGCGCGCCTTCCGCCGCGCCGACGAGTACCAGCGCAAGATCCAACTGGAGAGTATGGCGATTGCCTTCGCGGCAGTCCTGGTAGGGCTTCAGCTAGCCGCTCTGCTCGACGCCGCTGGTATCGTCCAGCTACGCCAGCTCACCCAGATAATCACCATCGGCGGCGTGGCGATGTGGCTGCTGATCGCAGACCTACGCACCCGTCTACGCCGATGAAGAACCAGCTGCGCGTGCTGCGGGCGGAACGCCGGTGGAGCCAGGCCGACCTGGCCGACCGATGCCGGGTATCCCGGCAGACCATCAACGCGATCGAGACCGAACGGTACGACCCCAGCCTTCTCCTGGCCTTCACCCTCGCCGACATCTTCAGCCTGGCCATCGAGGAGATCTTCATCCCCGACCGGTCAGGGACAACCACCGCCACCGACCGGCCCTGAGCTCGGCTGTTACGAGCACGGTTTTCGTCCCGGTCCCGGCCAGGCCGTCGCGCAATCGGAGCCCATGGCATGGTGAGGATCCAGCGCTGGAGGTCGACCAGCACGAGCGCGGTTTCCCGCCTGGCCGGATGCCGGGCAGGTCAGACCCTCCTTAACGGCCGCCTTCCAGGTAGGCGCCGGTGTCGAACGCGTACAGGGTGCCGGCGCGGGTGGCGATGAGGATGCGCCGCTGGTCGAGCCAGGTGAGGGCGGTGGCCGGGGCGTCGAGGTCGAACCGGTGCGCCGGTCGGGCGGGGCGGCCGGGCGCGGCGGTGGCGTCGGCGCCGCAGGTGGCCAGGCCGGCGCCGGTCGCGGGCTGCCAGGCGAGCGCGGTGATGGTGTCGTGACCGCGCAGCAGCCGGGGCCTTTGCCGGCGAAGTCCCAGACGGTGACGTCGGGGGCGCCGTTGTTGGCGAGCCATCGCCCGGTGGGGTCGAACGCCAGCTGGGTGACCTTGCCCAGGTAGCCCGGCATCTCCAGTTCCTGCCGGTCGCGGGTGCGCCAGATGTGCACGCTGCGGTCCTGGTTGCCGGTGCAGACCCACCGGTCGTTGGCGCCGACGGCGATCGCGAGGTGCGAGCCCGGGTAGCGCAGGTGTTCGACCGGGTCGGTGCTGTGCCGGGCGTAGCGGTAGGCGCCGCCGTAGGCGGCGGCGACGACCTCGCGGCCCGCCCGCAGCCAGGCGAGGTCGGTGACGGTGTTGGGCGCCGGGCCGGTGCACCACAGCAGGCTGCCCTCGGCGGCGTGCACCCGGACGTGCCGGCCGCAGGCGACCGCCACCCGGTTGGCGCCGTACCAGCGGGCGCGGGCGGACCAGCCGGCCGTGCCGTACGGGCTGTGCTGCTGGCCGGTGGTGTGCCACAGCCGGTAGCCGGTGGGGCCGGTCAGCGCCAGGTGGGCACCGTCGGGGGAGAACGCGGCGTCGAGCAGGCCGCCGTCGACCGACAGGGAGGCGGCGGGCTCACCGGTGTCGGCCTGGTGGATGGCGCAGGTCCCGTCGGCGCCGGCCACGGCGAGCAGCCCGCCGGCCGCGCTCACGGCGACGGGGGTCTCGTCGATCCTGGCCTGCCACAGCGGGGCTTCGATGGTCGCGGTGCTCATGCGGCGGTGGTGAGGCAGGCGGTGAACCCGGTCTCCAGTTCGGCGCGGTCGAGGTTGCGGCCGATGAAGACCAGCCGGTTGGTGCGTGGTTCGTTCTCGCGCCAAGGGCGGCCGGTGTCGCCGTCGAAGAGCATGTGCACGCCCTGGAAGACGTACTGGCGGTCGTTGCCGGCCAGGGCGAGGATGCCCCTTTAGACCGGAAGATGTCCACGCCCTTGCTCGCGAGGAGCTTGCCGAGCCAGGCGTTGAGCTTGTCGATGTCGACGTCACCTGGGGTGTCGATGCCGACCGAGGTGACGGTGGCGTCGTGCTGGTGGTCGGTGCTCTGCAGGAACTGCGGGTCGGTCTGCAGGACGCGGGAGAGGTCGAACGCGCCGACGTCGAGGATGGCAGCCAGGTCGATCTTCGCGTGCTGCGCCGGGATGATGTCGGCGAGGGCGTTGATCTGCCGCAGCCGGGTCTGGATGCCGCCCAGCTGGTCGGGGTCGACCAGGTCGGTCTTGTTGAGCACGAGGCGGTCGGCGAAGGCGACCTGCTCGACGGCCTCGTTCTCCACCCCGTCGGGTTTGACCTCGTCGAGGTGGGTGAGGATGTGCCTGGCGTCGACGAGGGTGATGATCGCGTCCAGGCGCAGCTGGCCGCGGATCTCGTCGTCGACGAAGAAGGTCTGCGCCACGGGCGCGGGGTCGGCCAGGCCGGTGGTCTCCACCAGGATCCGGTCGAAGCGGTCGCGGCGGCGCATCAGCGTGCCGAGGATGCGGATGAGATCCCCGCGCACGGTGCAGCAGATGCAGCCGTTGTTCATCTCGAAGATTTCTTCTTCGGCGTCCAGGACGAGGGCGTCGTCGACGCCGAGCTCGCCGAACTCGTTCTCGATGACGGCGATGCGCAGGCCGTGCTGTTCGCTGAGGATGCGGTTGAGCAGGGTGGTCTTGCCGGAACCGAGAAAACCGGTCAGCACGGTGACGGGTACCCGGGTATCAGTCATTCTTTTTCTCCTTCAGGTGACAGGGCGGCGCGAACGGACTCGGCGGTCAGCTCGGCCATCGGCTGGTGCAGCGTCCATCGGCGCGTCGGCGCGCCCGCGGACAGCACGGCAATGACGGTTTCCACAGGTGGGCAGCCCGGCTCGGCGCAGGCCAGCTGCTGGATGACCACCGTGTGGCTGTCGTCCAGCAGCAGCATGTCGCGGACGACCGCCTTGAGGGCGGCGGCGTTGGCCCGGCCGGTGCCATCGGGCCGGCCGGCGGGGCCGGCCAGTGGGGTTGTCGGATTGGTGGTCAGGATGTTCTCCCTTGGCCGGTGGTGGTTTGGTCGCAGCCGGCCAGCGGCACACGCCCATGGTCGGTGCGGGGGCCGGGGCGGGCGGTGCGGGTCAGCGCGGCGGCGGCGACCTCGGTGACCGCGAGTACCCCGACCACGGGGCCGGCGGGCAGGTCGAGGTGGTAGCTGGCCAGCAGCCCGACCAGCCCGGCGGTGACGCCGAGGCCGGCGGCCAGCAGCCGGGCGGCGGCGGCCGGGGCGATGCACAGCGTCAGCGCCATCAGGACTCCGACGGTGGTCAGGCCGATCACGACTACGAGGCCGAGCCCGAGGATGACCGCGGTGTCGACCAGGCCGGTGCGCACGCCGAGGGTGCGGGCGTGGCCCGGGTCGAAGGTGGTGGCGACCAGCAGCGGCAGGCATCCCGCGGCCGCGGCGATGACCAGCGCGGCGATCGCCAACTCGATGATCACATCGGTGGTGGTGACGGTCAGCGGGTTGCCGAACAGCACGTGCGAGAGGGCACGAGGCTCGGTGCTTTGCGATACCCCGACCACCCCGATGGCGCTGTCCTCCGGCAGCCGAGCCCGGACCACCAGCACGGCGACCAGCAGCGCCATCACCGCCGCCGCGACCAGCCCGCCGGCCAGCAGGGAGGCGCCGAGCAGCGCGGCGGCGGCGACGCCGGCGAGGATGGCGTGGCTCATCGCGTCGGTCAGGTACACCAGGCGGCGGCTGGTGGCCCACACCCCGGCGACCGGTGCGGCCACGCCGACGGCCAGGGTGGTGACCAGGGCGCGCTGCATGAACGGGTACCCCAGTGGCCCGGTCAGCCAGCCGAGGCCACTCACGCCGGCGGGCAGCACCTGGCCGGCGGGCCCGTCGGCGAGTACCGCCCGGTCGATGACCACTGCCCGGTCGAACAGGGCACGGGCCAGGTGCAGCTCGTGCAGCGCGCAGCAGACCGCGATGCCGCCGGTGGCCAGCTCGGTCAGCGCGGCCAGCAACGCGCTGACGCTCGCGGCGTCCAGGCCGTCGCACGGCTCAGGGAATGCAGATCCATGCGTACGTAACAGGGCCGCCTCGATGGCGCGGCGGTCCGCGGCGGCTGGCCGCCGCCACCACCGCCGCGGGGAAAGCCGGCCGGTCGCCACCGCCTGGCGGACCGAGATGGGCAGGTCCCAGCGCGGGGTGGCGCGTTGCGGCACGAACGCCACCCGCACCTCGCTCGCCCCCCCGCAGTTCGGTGCGCCGGTGGTGGCATGCCGTCGCCTGGCGGGTGACGGTGCCCTCGTGGGGGGTGAGGCCGGCGAGGGCGCGCAGCAGGGTGGACTTGCCGGCGCCGAGGAACATCACGGTGCGGGGGGCGGTGTCGCGCACGAGCAGCACAGTCAGGGCCGCGGTCACGGTGATGGCGAAGACCGCGAGACCTCCCAGCACGACCCAGCGGGAGTCGACGACGAGACGGGCCAGGCTCGGGCCGAGGGAGAGGTAGAACCCGCTCAGGGCCCAGGAGGCGACCAGGCAGGGGGCGGCGGGTACGCCGATGGTCGGGCGCAGCGACGCGAGCGCTCCGGGGATGCGCGGTGCGGTCTCGGGCATCGCCGCGACCCCGACCGCCTGGGCGAGCACGATCGCGCACAGCACCAGGTAGGCCACGAGCAGACTGGACCCGAGGGCACCCAGGGCCAGGCCGGTGAACGAGCCGACTCCGTTGGCCAGGGTGCCGCGGGCCCGGTCGAGGTCGAGCAGGCCGGCGCCGAGGGCGCCGCTGGCGGCGCCGGTCGCCAGGCCCTGCAGAACGCGGCCGATGGTCAGTTCCCCTACCCCGCCGGCGGCGGCGAGCAGCAGCGAGGAGGTGAGCAGCACCGGACGGCGCCCGATGTGGTCGGAGAGGGCTCCGACGGTGAGCAGTGCGGCGAGGACGGCCAGGGCGTACACGGCGAACACGACGGTCACGGTGATCGGGGAGAACCCCCAGCGGGCCTGGTAGACCGGGTAGAGGGGGGTGGGGGCCGAGGACGCGGCGAGGAACGAGCCGATCATCGACGTCTGCAGGAGGAATCCGGCGCGCGGGGACAGCCTGCCCCGGTGGGGCGCCGTGCCCGGGTCGGGCGGGGCGTCGCGGGCCGCGGCCTGCCGCGGCAGGGCCACCGGCGGCGCCGGTCTGGCCGGCGGGGAGGCCGGTGGCGATGGGTTGGGAGGACATCGGGTTTCCCTTCACCGGACAGCTAAAGCTAAGATTTTGCGTTAGCGCCCGACGGTACCCTCGGCCCGACGTTAACGCAAAGGATGTGCGTTAGGCTGGATGCGTGAGTCCGTCCGAGGGTCCGCGGCCCGGGGGGCGTAGCGCGCGGGTCCAGCAGTCCGTGCATGCCGCGGTGCGCGCGCTGCAGGCCGAGTGGGGTCGGCACGAGATCACGGTGCCGCTGGTCGCCGCCCGGGCGGGGGTGACCGCCTCCACCGTCTACCGGCGCTGGGGGGACCTGACCGAGCTGCTCGCCGACGTCGCCGCCGAGCGGCTGCGCCCGGAGACCCCGCCGGCGGGCACCGGGTCGCTGCGCGGCGATCTCGCCGCCTACTGCGAGCAGTACCTGGAGGAGATGTCCTCCCCCACGGGCCGGGCGTTCCTGCGCGACCTGGTCGCTTCCTGCGGCGGCGACCGGCCGGCGTGCTGCTGTGACCTATACATCCGCAAGCAGATCGGGGTCATCGTCGAACGGGCCGCGCGTCACGGTGAACCCGCCCCCGGGGTCGGTGAGATCGTCGAGGGGGTCATGGCACCGATGATGTACCGCATCCTGTTCGTCGCCGACCCGGTCGATCTCGCCGACGCCCGCCGGTTGGTGGACGCCCTGCTCGCCCGCGGTGGTCAGCCGCGCGGGTAGCCGAGCCGGGTGTTGTACTCCTGGACCGCCGAGGCGGAGCTGACCATGGCGATCACCCACACGATGAACCACACCGGAACAGTGATGATCAGTGTGACGATGAAGAAGGAGAACATCCACAGGAACAGGTCGGCGATCAGGAGCACGACACCCGTGGTGGTCCTGCCGGCGTAGATGTGGCCCACGCCCAGCCACAGGAAGGTCAGCAGCAGCGCGACCGCGACCGACTTCGGCGGTACCGGCGGGTAACCCTGGCCCGGGCCGGGACCCGGGGAGGACTGCGGCGGGCCGATCGGGTACGGCGTCGGGCCCGGCCCGCCGGCCTGGCCATGAGGCGGCCGCGGCGGCTGTCCGTACGGCTCGTGTCCGTACGGCCCAGGCTGCTGCGGCTGCCGGTGCGGGTCGTCCCACCCTGTCATGTGGCCCCCGATCTTGTCGGTGCATACTGTAACAGGATCATCCGGCTACGTGCATGGACCGGAATATCGGAACCGCGACCGGCATCCCGGCCTTCGGGAATATGACGTTTACCACACAAAGATCGTTATGTGGATAAACCTGTCGACAAGCCGGTGGGTAACCTGCCGCGACCCTGTGGATGCCCTGTGGGGCAATGCTGATCCCCGGATTCGCCGAGAAGTCAAGACGTTGCGGTGCGTACCAGCCGCGATATCACTGGAGTGTGACTCTGGCGCATCTGACTTCTCGTCCGACCACCACCACCCGGTCCGCCGTACCCACCGCGCCGGGCAGCGCGCCCGTGCTGCCGCCCAGCGTCGCCCGGGTCGCCGCCCGCACCCGGCTGTCCGCCGAGCTGCTGGCGGCGGTCCTGGAGGTCGAGCGGCGCACGCGGGCCACCCTCGAGGACATCGAACGCGCCGACGCACTGGCCGAACGGCTGCTCGTGCGCCGCGGTGCGCGGCTGCGCGCCGCGGCCGGCCGGCCGGCCCGGTGACCTGCTCCCCCGGGCTCGGCTCAGGCGGCGCCGGCCCGCCGCGAGGCGCGCTCGGCGTGTGCCGAGGTGAGCATCAGGATCTCGTTCGTCCTCAGGGTGAGCACCCGCGACGGGCGCTTGTCGAGGATGTCCTCCACCTCGAGGAGGGCGGCTTCGGCCACGGCGGGATCGCGGCGCAGCGTGGCGGCGGCGAGCGACGCCAGCGCCCAGCCGCGGTCGAGGATCGCCGGGGTGGTCAGGTCGATCGCGGTGTACGCGGCGGAACGCGCCCCGGGCATCCCGAGGCGGGCCATCGCGTCGGCGACGACGCAGGCCTCCCGGACCTCGTCGAAGGGGGGCCAGCCGGGATGGCGCAGGCCGAGCACAGTCGGCCGGTTGCGCAGCCGGTTCAGGGCGGCGTCGAGGGCTGCCTCGTCGCCGGTGGCCGCGGCGACGGTGGCCTGCACCACCGCTGCCCAGCCGTGCAGGTAGGGATGGTCGACAGCGGCCGCCTTGGCCGCGGCGTTGCGGGCGGGCGGCGTAGCGCCCGGTGACGAAGGCGATCGCCGCGTCCAGCGCTGTGCGCGGTGCCGGTGAGCAGCCGGTCGTCGAGCTGGGCGGCGAACTGCTCGGTGAGGGTCGCGAACCGCCGCGCCGAGGTGTCGTCGCCGGTGTCAACGGCCAGCATCGTCCCGAGGGAGAACGACAGGTAGCCGGCGACCCGGGTCAGTTCGGCGTGCACCGTCGGGGACAGCCGCCGTCCCAGGGCGGCCTGGACCCGCCGCCAGTCGGCGATGACCGGGCCCACCAGCGTCGTGTGCGGGGCGGAGAACAGGGTCGTGGCGTACCGGTGCAGCCGGTCGTCGAGTTCGGTGAGCGTCACCGGATCGGGGTCGGCGAACGTGATCTCCCGGGAGAGTACCGCCGCGGCCCGTCCAGCGGCAGCCAGACCGAGCCGGTCCGAGGCCCGGGTGGGCGACAGTTCCATGCCGTTCATGACCATCCCCTCACGTTCCGGCCGGTGCCTCGTGGCGCACCGGTCACAGTCCGGCGACGGATGTTCGACCGGGCGGGGACCATGCTTCGTTGCGTCGTCCCGTGGCTGGGGCCGCCGCCGGTCGGCACGGCCGGCTGTACGCCGATGATGCTGGTGAACCTGCACGGTTCACCCCAGTGCGTAGCTGATCCGGCAAACACTGTGACCAGTCGCAAGCTACCGCGCAAGAGGGGGGTGGTGTACAGCGGTGTGACAGATTGATCAGAGTCTGCTCCTGGTCCGCCCCGGACAGTTCGGACGTTCCCGATGATCGAGCTCGGGGTCCGCCCCCGCTGTGCCCGCCCCCGCCGGTGAGGTGGCCGCGGCGCAGGTCAGGCAGGTCGGGCAGGTCGGGGGGCGCGGTGTTCCCGGTCGTCGAGCCATCGGTCCAGATCCTGTCCCTCGACACCCCGCCGCCGCCAACCCGCGATCCGTCAGATAACTCACAGGCGGATAACCCACCTGCCAGGGGCAAGCCCTGAGTCCCTGTGGCCGGGCCACCCTGCCGGTAGGGAGAACTGTGGTAGGGAGAGGCAGTGGATTTCCGCGGACAGACCGCACTGATCACCGGTGCGTCGACGGGCATCGGCGCCGTCTTCGCCCGCGAGTTCGCCGACCGGGGCGCCGACCTCGTGCTCGTCGCGCGCGGCGAGGACCGGTTGCGCGCGAACGCCGCCGAGATCACCCGGTGCCACGGCGTGCGCACCGAGGTGATCGCCGTCGATCTGGCGGAGCCGGCCGCGGTCGACGCCGTCGCCGAACGGGTCGCCGCCGCCGGGGGCGGGGTCGACGTGCTGGTGAACAACGCCGGGTTCGCCACGCACGGCGACGTGGCCGGGGCCGAGGCGGCGCGGCTGGTCGGGCAGGTGCGGCTCAACTGTGTCGCCGTCGTCGAGCTGACCGCGCGCTTCCTGCCCGCGATGGTGCACCGCGGGCGCGGCAGCATCGTGAACGTGGCCAGCATCGCCGCGTTCCAGCCGGTGGCGCACATGGCCGTGTACGCGGCGACGAAGGCGTTCGTGCTGTCCTTCTCCGAGGCGCTGTGGGCCGAGGCCCGCCCGGCGGGGGTCAGGGTGCTCGCGCTGTGCCCCGGCTCCACCGACACGCCGTTCTTCGACGTCGTCGGTACCGAGGACGCCGCCGTCGGGCGCAAACGTTCCCCCGAGCAGGCGGTGGCCAGTGCGATGCGTGCCCTCGAACGCAGCCGTCCCTCGGTCGTCGACGGACGGCGCAACGCGCTGCTGGCCCGGGGTGGGCGGCTGCTGCCGCGGCGGGCGCTGATCCGGATCGCCGAACGCGCCGTCCGCCCGGCCCCGGACGGCTCTCGCGGGTAGGACCTCTCCGGTAGGCCGGGGGGTTTCGGGATCATCCTCACCCGGCCAGCCAGCGCCACCACGGGCTGAAGATCAGGTCGGTGAGCAGCGTATAGCCGCCCGCCGCAGAGTGCGTGCCGTCACCGGCGGCGAGCTCACGCGCCCAGGACGGCCGGCGGCGCAGGGCGGGGAACACGCCGACGTAGGGGACGTCGTAGGCGGCGCAGACCTCGGCGTAGCGGACGGTGAGGTCCGCGACGCGCTCGTCGCGGCCGGGATCACCGGACGGGGGCGGTCCGACCATCAGCACCGGCATGAGGGGGCGGGCTTCGGCGAGCAGGGCCGTCAGGGCGGCGACCGAGTCCCGCGGCGGGACCCGGGTGGCCGTCCCGGTCCCCGCCGCCGGGTCCGTGGTGTCGGCCTCGGCGGTCATGTCGTTCACGCCGAACATGTCGTTCACGCCGAAGGAGATCACGAGCCGGGGGTGTTCCGCCTCGGCCAGCCGGGGCAGGCACTCCGCCCGCCATCGGGCGTGGGCCTCGGTGGAGGTGGCACGCCGAAGCCCGAGGTTGTAGGCGGTCAGCGCCACGCCGGCGTCCTCTGTGCGGGCGGCCAGACGCCCGACCCAGCCCAGGTGGGCGGGGTCGCCCACGCCCGCGACGAAGGAGTCCCCGAGGAAGCAGACCCGCAGGTCGCCGCCGCGCAGCCGGGCCGCTGCCGGCGGGTGCGCGGCCGGCGTGGGAAGGCGTGGGAAGGCCGTTGCCGCCGCGTCGAGGTCGGCGGCGGTCAACGGCCGGGTGAAGGTGACGCGGTGCAGCCCCGGCCCGTCGTAGTCGGAGTGGACCGGGAAGCCGTCGATCATGGTGTCGCCGGGTTCGACCCGGAAACCCAGGCCGGTGTGGAAGGCCAGCGACGTCGCGTTGCCCGGGCTGGTGACCGCGTCGACGCGGCGGGCCCCACGGGTGGCGGCGAGCCGGAAGAACCGCCGGTAGAGACCGCCGGCGATACCACCGGCGATACCACCGCGGCGGCGCGCCGGGTCGACGCCGACGAAGTGGATATAGGTGACCTCGGGTGCCGAGGCCGACAGGAAACCGACGAGGAAGGCGACAAGGCGGCCGTCGCCGGCACGTTCCACCAGGTAGCTGCTGTCGGTGAAGTGCTGGAAGAACAGCCGCGGCAGCAGCAGCGCGCGCTGTATCGACCCGGCGGCCCCCTGGAAGCCACCCCACCAGTCGTCCATGACGGCGAGCACGCGCCCCTGGTCGTCCGCGGTGGGATGGCGCATCGTCAGGCCGTCGGGAGGATCAAAGATCACGCCGCCACCCTGGCAGAGCCCCGGCCGCCGGCCAAGGCGTTTTTTCCCGCCCGACCGGGATCCCGGTTGTCCGCGCCGCCCCTCCGATCCCGCCCCGGATCGGACGGGCGGTCAGGCGGGCGGTCCAGGTGGGGGTCGCCGTAGTACTCGCCGAAAATCGGGCGGGGCTAGGGTGAGGAGGGGGGCGAAACGGTGCTGATCGACGGTCGCTGCGGCGGGCCGGCCGTTGGCGCCGGCCGCTGCGGCCGGCGCCGGGCCCGCGACGGCTCCCGCGAGCCGTTCAATGCGGGTTGCGAGGTCGGCGAAGGTGTACTCGAAGGCGTCGTCGGTGTCGGTCGGGACCGGGTCGGGCACCGACCAGTGCAGCCGGCGTTCCGTGGGGCGTCGCAGGTGTTCGTGGGCGTTGTCGCAGACGGTCACCACGAGGTCGTCGGGTTGCAGGACGTCGTCGAGGTGCGCTGTGCGCAGGGCGGTGAGGGCCAGGCCGTGGCGACGGGCGACGTCGATCGTGCGGGGGTGGACGGCCGGGGCCGGGTCGGTGCCGGCTGAGGCCGCGGGGACGCTGCTTCGGGCCGTCCATTGCGCGGCGGCCAGCTGCGAGCGTGCGGTGTTGTGGGTGCAGACGAAGACCACGCGCGGCGCCGGGAGGACCGCGGGCGGAAGGAGGGTGGCCAGGGCCTCGGGTACGAGGTGCAGGTAGCTGCGGCGACGGTCGGCCTGCGAGCGGATCCGCCGGATCAGCCCGGTGCCCTCCAGCGTGGCGAGGTGGTGGGCGAGCAGGTTCGACGGGCTTCCGAGCGCGGTGCCCAGCTCGCTCGGGGACGCTTCGCCGAGGGCCAGGGCGTCGACGACGGCCAGTCGCGCGGGCTCGGCGAGCGCCGCATGCAACGCGGCCCTTCGCTCAACTGTCATTGACTCAATGTCCATTGAGGTGATTGTCGGTGTGGGGGTGGCTGCGGTCAAGATGGGCCCGCACGCCACACCCCGGCCACACCGCCGCAGAGACAACTCGGGTCAGCGGCGGGCTGCGCTCCTGCCGGGCACGGACCCGCCAGCATGAGCACCGTTCCCGAATCGAGCGCGGCCCGCGCCTTGCGGCCGGTGCACCGTCCCAGCACGAGCGACGGTCACGTACCGGATATCCCCGATGGACGAGATCGGACGGACTGGTCGGGCTCACCGGCCGCAGCCGCGCCATTCACGCTCGCGGCGGGATGAGCGACGACGACCTCCGCCGCCGCGGCCCGGCCCAGCTGCGGGTAGAACAGGCGGATCAGCCCGGTCCCGAGCAGGCCGCCGACGAGCTGCGCGGCGATGAACCCCGGAGCGGACGCCGGAGCAATACCGGCGAAGCTGTCGGAGAACATCCGGCCAGTCGTGATTGCCGGGTTGGCGAAGGACGTGGACGAGGTGAACCAGTAGGCGGCGCCGATGTAGGCGCCGACCGCGGCCGGAGCCTTGTCCGACCGGCCCGAGCGGGCCAGGGCGAAGATGACCAGCAGCAGGCCGGCCGTGGCGACGACCTCGGACAGCAGATGCGGCCAGGTGGCCCGGTGGTGGGTGGAGATCGACACCGCCGACCGGTCGAACATCAAGTTCGCCAGGACGGCGCCGGCGATGCAGCCGGCGACCTGGGCGGGCAGGTAGGCGGCCACGTCCCGCCACGACAGTCCGCCGAAGACGGCGTCGACCGCGGACACGACCGGGTTGAAGTGCGCCCCGGACACCGGCCCGACCATCAAGATGATCGCGAACAGGCCGGCGGCGGTGGCCACCGCGTTCTCCGCTAGTTCCAGGCCGGTCTGGTTCGGGCTGAGCTGCTGGGCGGCGATGCCGGAGCCGATGACGAGGGCGGCCAGCAGCATGCTGCCGACCGCCTCCGCCGCCAACCGCCGGGCGAGATGTGGCTGTGGCTGTTCTCCCGTCATCGCGCGGTCAGGAAGTAGAAGTCCACCGCGGCGTCCACGTCCGAGACGTTCAACGCCAACTGCACCCTCGCCATCCCAACCCTCCAGACATCGACCGATATCTATAGCAACTGCTGGCGCCGAGGATGCGCCCAGGCATAGACCGCTGTCAATAGCTGAGGCATGCTGGAGGCCATGACCACCGCAACCCGCCCCGCCGCATCGTCGGCCGCCCTACCGCCCCCGCCGTGACCACGCGCGCCCCGGACGCGGCGGCCGGGCCTGGAGCGTGGGTGTGTTGCAGCCCGTTGACCCGTCAACCGCTGTCCGCCGAGGCCGCCGCCCGCCTCGCCGGTGTGCTCAAGGCGATCGCGGACCCAACCCGGCTGCGGCTGCTGTCGCTGATCTACGCCCACGAGGGCGGGGAGGCGTGCGTGTGCGAGCTGACCGAGCCGCTCGGGCTGACCCAGCCCACGATCAGCCACCACCTGAAAGTCCTGGTCGACGTCGGCCTGCTCACCCGCGACAAGCGCGGGGTCTGGGCCTACTACAAGGCCGCACCCGACGCCCTCGCCGCACTCAGCACGATGATCAGCCCCTGCTGCTGACGGCGCCCCGGCGCCTACGATCCATGGCCCGGTACGCCGGGACCGAGCCCCGCTCTAGACCCGACCGCATCCATCGGCGTAGCCGGCACGCTGCGCTGTCAGGAAGGCCACGAGACTGCCGTGACCACCAGCCCTGTTGCATCCGTCCTGTTCGTCTGCGTGCACAACGCCGGCCGCTCCCAGATGGCCGCCGGATTCCTGCGGCACCTCGCCGGTGACCGGATCGAGGTGCGTTCCGCCGGCTCCCTGCCCGCCGAGCAGGTCAACCCCGCCGCGGTCGCCGCCATGGCCGAGGTCGGCATCGACATCACCGGCCAGAAGCCCAAGGTGCTGACCACCGAGGCGGTGCAGGCCTCCGACTATGTGATCAGCATGGGCTGCGGCGACGCCTGCCCGGTCTTCCCCGGCAAGAACTATCTCACCTGGGACCTCGACGACCCCGCCGGCCAGGGCGTCGACGCTGTTCGCCCGATCCGCGACCAGATCGAGATCCTTATCAAGGACCTCATCGCGGAGATCGGCAGCCGGCCGGAGCGTCCGGGCATCCCAGCCTGACCGCTCTGCCCGCCGAGGTAGATGCCAACGTGTGTGATTACGCCCCCCGGAGATCCGCGCTCAGGGCCCGCCGGTGGCGGCGGGGGACGGGTCGGTCGTGCGGCGGTCATCGAGCTGTTCGACCAGGCGTGACAGGGCCGGCAAGGCTTCGACGATAACGGCCTGGTCGGCGGCGGCGAGCCGGCCCAGTGCGTCGCCGAGCCTGCGTTCGTGGGCCTCGCGCCACCCCTGCAGATGGCGGGTACCGGTCTCGGTCAACGACACCCGGGCCGCGCGCCGGTCGGCCGGGTCGGTGACCCGCCGCAGAAGATCCGCGTCCGACATCTGTTGCACCAGGGTGCTCACCGTATTCGGAGCTAGGTGGAGCAGGCCGGCGAGCTCACCTACCCGCGCGCCGCCGCGTTCCTGCAGGCACTGCAACAACTCCACCTGGGCCATCGGCAGGACCTCCCACGGGTAGTCGCTGCGGATACTCGTCCGCAGCACCCGTCGAAGTCGAGTGACGACCTCGGTCAACGCCCGCGCGTCCCGTTCCAGCCGTAGCTGCACCGCCATCCCGACAGGATAGCTAGGAAAGGGCCGGGTTTCACCGGTCGGATCAGCAGGTTCTCCGCGCCGACGATCGCCTGGCGGGATCATCACCCGTTCGCGTTTGTCTTCCTTAACAACACCAGCGGCGCGAGCCGATGCTGAGCAAAGTGGTCCGCTCGACCACCCAGCCGACCTGGTCCGCAGTCACGCGGAAGCGCCGCTACCCCGATCCGGCGCGCCATGCCGGGCGATCGCGACCGTCACCCGCCGGCCGGCGCGTTTGGGTACGAGCAGGACCGGCTGTGGCATGGCCGTTCCCAGGGACAGGGTGGCCGTTCCCGGGGACAGGGGGACAGTGAGGGGGATCAGGCAGGCGGCCTCGGCGACGCTCGGGGTGCCGAGCGCGGCGTGGGCGGCGGCACCGGGATGGGGCACGTCGACGCCTGCGAGCAGGGCGGCGGGATGGCCCACCAGCGGCCAGCCGTGGTGGCGTGCGGCGGCGACGACGCCCGGTTCGTCCCGGCGGGGCTCGACCGTCGCCATCCGGCGCACCGCGCTCATCGGCGCCGCGAGGTCGTGCAGCGCCGCCTCGACCAGCCCCAGGATCTCCGCCGCCGTCACCCCGGGCCGTGCACCGACACCGACGACCAGTCCCCCGTCCCCCGGTTCTGCTCCGGTCACGCCGCGCGGGCGGCGGCGAGCAGGCGGGTGGCGGCGCCGGGTCGTCCGGCCCAGTGCAGATGCAGGTAGGAGGCGTGCACCCGGCGGTGCACGAACCCCTCGGACATCCACGGCGACGCCGCCTGCTCCCCGCCACGCCGGCCACCACCCGCGACGCGTCCCGGCGCAGGCCGGGGAGCGGTTCCGGGTATCGGCAGCCACCACGCCGCCACCCCCGACGGCCCGGGGGGCCCGCCCGCGGCGCCGCCGCGGGCGGGGGACGGCGACCGTGGGTCGGACGGCGACCGGCCGGGTGGGGGCAGCAGGACCGTACGGTGGAACTCGTGGGCGTGCACGGTGGTCCCGGCCGCCGCCAAGGGGCTGTCCGCGGCGGCGATCGCGTTGCGGTAGCCGAGGGTGAGCCGCGGGCCCATCACCGTCTCCACGTCGAGAACCCCGCACATCGGCGCGCCGTCCAGGGTGCGGGCCAGGTAGAGCAGTCCGGCGCACTCGGCGGCGACCGGCCCGCCGCGGGCGGCGAACGCGGCGACCTCGGCGCGTAACCGGGCGTTGTCGGCGAGCGCGGCGACGTGCTCCTCGGGGAAACCACCGCCGATGATCAGGGCGTCGGTTCCCGGTGGCAGCGTCTCGTCGCGCAGCGGGTCGACGGGGACGACGTCGGCGCCCGCGGCGGTGAGCAGCTCGATGTGTTCGGGGTAGCCGAAGGTGAACGCGGCTCCCCCGGCGACCGCGACCCGCGGGGGCCGGTCGGGCACCGCGGGCACCGCCGGGTCTGCTGTCGTGACCGCTACCGGAGCGATCGCTGCCGGGTCCGCCGGTCCGGCCGCGGCGAGCACGGTGGCCGGATCCCAACGTGCGACGCGCAACGGCGGCGCGGTGCGTGCCACCCGCAGCAGGGCGTCGAGGTCGCAGGCGGATCCGACCAGCGCGCCGAGCCGGTCGACGGCGGCGACGGCGGCGGGCCTGCGTTCCGCCGCCGGTACCAGACCGAGATGCCGCGAGGGGGTGTGGACGGCCTGTTCCCGCGGCACCGCGCCGAGCACGGGCACGGCGATGTCGTCGAGTGCCTCGGTGAGCAGGTCGCGGTGACGGGGGGAACCGACCCGGTTGAGGATCACCCCGGCCAGGCGGATCCGCCGGTCGAATCCGCGGAACCCGGCGACGAGCGCGGCGATCGAGCGGGCAGCGCCGGAGACGTCGACGACGAGCACGACGGGGGCGTCGAGCAGCCGGGCGACGTGCGCGGTGGAGGCATGGTCGGCCTGCTCACCGGGACCGGGACGGGCCACCCCGTCGAACAGGCCCATCACCCCTTCGACGACGGCGAGGTCCGCGCCGCGGGCCCCGTGGGCGAACAGCGCGGCGATGCGCGCCGCGCCGCAGAGCACCGCGTCGAGGTTGCGGCCCGGCCGGCCGCAGGCCAGCGCGTGGTAGCCGGGATCGATGTAGTCCGGGCCGACCTTGTGCGGGGAGACGCGCAGGCCGCGGGCGGTGAACGCGGCCATCAGCCCGGTGGTCACCGTCGTCTTGCCGGCGCCGCTGGCCGGGGCGGCGAGAACCAGCCGGGGAGTGTCGATCTCCGCCCGGAGCTCGCTCACCATTCAATGCCCCGCTGCCCTTTTTGCCCGGTGTCCATGGGATGGCGGACCTTGGTCATCTCGGTGACGAGGTCGGCGGCGTCGAGCAGCTCCCGGGGAGCGCGCCGCCCGGTGACGACGACATGCTGACGGCCGGGGCGGGAGCGCAGGACCTCGACGACCTCGTTGACGTCGAGCCATCCCCAGCGCAACGGGTAGGTCAGTTCGTCGAGCACGTACAGCCGGTAGGTCTGTGCGGCGAGGTCCCGGGTGATCTGCGCCCAGCCCTCCCGGGCGGCGGCACCTGGGTCACCGTCCGGGTCGACCCGTTCGCGCACCCAGCTCCAGCCCGCGTCCATCTTGTGCCAGGTGACCGGGCCGCCCTGGCCGGAGTCGGCGAGTACCTGCAGCGCGCGTTCCTCGCCGATGCGCCACTTCGCGGACTTGACGAACTGGAACACTCCGACCGGCCAGCCCTGTGACCAGGCGCGCAACGCCAGACCGAACGCGGCCGTCGACTTCCCCTTGCCGTCGCCGGTGTGAACTATCAGCAGCGGCCGGTCGCGGCGCTGGCGGGTGGTCAGCCCGTCGTCGGGGACGGTCTCGGGCTGTCCCTGCGGCGTCAACAGGCCACCTTCCCGGACGTCGTGCGGGACGCCGCGCGAGGAGTGAGATGGTGCAGGGCGTCCAGTGGGATCGTGATGCCGCCGAGGGCGCCCGCGAGCCGCTGGGCCAGGCCCAGGCGCAGGAAACCGTTCTCGCAGTCGACGACGACGCTGCTCAACTTACCCCGACC
>NZ_CDWTMO010000088.1:0-16999 GCF_977946435.1 Frankia sp. CgKIO3
ACCTACGCCCTGACCCTGCCCCGGCGTCCAATTCCGGCCCCCGCAATGCGCCGCCTTCCCGTCATCCCCCACGAACCGCCCTATGACGACGAGGCCGGACCCTCGCCGGCCGGCGCCTCGACCGGCTCGTCGACAAGGCCGCCCCGACCCCGGGTGCGGCCGGCCGGACGCACCACCGCCGATCGTCCAGGCCGGCCCGTGACCGCCCCGGGAGGCGGCGGACGCCGCCGCGGCGGCCGTGGCGGTGCGGACGGCCAGACCGAGCCCGGTGGCACGACGACGGTCGATCGGACGCCTCGGCACCTCGCCATGCCCGAACGCACGGTCACGGGGACAGGAACGGGATCAGCGGCGTCACACGTGGTGCCGGGTCTCGAACCGGTAGCCGGTCCGCGGCCGGGGAGCCCCGCCGGGAGCCGGACGAACCCACCGCCCCGGGAAACGGCGGTGGTCATCGTCAGAGCGATCGTCGAGACGCTCGGCGGAGTGCGCCCGGCCTCGCATCTCGCCGGATGGACGACGCCCCGCCTGCAGAACGATCTCGAACGCATCGTCGCCCAGACCACGGATCGCAGGCGGAGTCAGGTCCGCAGCGTACGGGTCAGCGAACCGCGACCCGGAGTCGCCGAGGTCTCGGCGGTCATCAGCCGAGGTGCCCGGGTGGCCGCACTCGCGCTGCGCATGGAGTCGTCCGGCGGACGCTGGCGGGTGACAACCCTGCAGGTGGGTTAGCGCGGCCACCGGCTCCAGAGATGGATCACTCGGCGTTGCGGCGCGCCGGGTCGCCGTGGCAGCGCTTGTACTTGCGGCCTGACCCACACGGGCAGGGCGCATTGCGAGCGGGACGCGTGCCCGCACCGGGCTGCGCCGTGCCGGCTTCGCCGCGGGCGGCGCTGAGCGCACCGTTTCCAGCCGGGCGGCCCAGTCCCGACCCGCCGTCCACCGTCGTGACCGGCCCGGATCCACCGTCGACTGACGGCGCGGTGTAGCGCAGGCCACCGGTCGGCCGCCGCGGCTCAAGCCCCTTGACGAAGACCGGCGGCGGTGCGGACGGAACCGGTGAAGGGGGTGGCGGAGTCTGGTCGGCCGCCGCGGGGCGAGCGGGCTGCGCGTCCGCGACGGGCCCGGCGCCGCCCGGGATCGTCGGCACCACCGGAGCGGGCAGGGTCGCGGCTCCGGCCGGCGGTGCGGGAGCGGCGGACGCGGCCGGCTCGACGCCCACCGGCGCGGCGGCCTCCTCCTGCCCCGCGACCTGAACCTCGACGTTGAACAGCAGCCGGACAGATTCCTCCTTGATACCCTCCATCATCGTCTGGAACATGTCGAAACCCTCACGTTGGTACTCGACCAGCGGGTCCCGCTGTCCCATCGCCCGCAGCCCGATGCCCTCTTGCAGGTAGTCCATTTCGTAGAGGTGCTCGCGCCACTTTCGGTCCAAGACCGCGAGGACGACCCGTCGCTCCAGCTCCCGCATGATCGGTTCGCTGTCGGGGCCGTCGCCGAAGTCGAGTTCCCGCCGGTCGTACGCCTCCTGCGCGTCGACCTGGATGTCCTCGAGCAGGTGATCGGCAGTGAGCCCGTCACGATCGTCGACATCGGGTGCCACCACACCGACCGGGTAGAGCTGCCCGAGCGCCGTCCAGAGCGTGTCGAGATCCCACTCCTCCGGATACCCGTCGGCGGTGGCGCCGCGCACGTACCCCTCGACGGTGTCGCCGACGAAGTGACGCACCTGCTCGTGGAGATCAGCACCGCCGAGAACCTTGCGGCGCTCCTCATAAATCACGGTGCGCTGCTTGTTCATGACCTCGTCGTACTTGAGGACGTTCTTGCGGATCTCGAAGTTCTGCCCCTCGACCTGGGTCTGGGCCGACCGGATCGCCCGAGTCACGATCTTCGATTCGATCGGGACGTCCTCGGGGATGTTCAGCCGATCCATGATGCCCTCGACCGCGGCCGCGTTGAACAACCGCATGAGATCGTCGCCGAGGGAGAGGTAGAAGCGCGACTCACCGCGGTCGCCCTGCCGGCCGGCCCGGCCACGCAGCTGGTTGTCGATGCGCCGGGACTCGTGCCGCTCGGTGCCGAGCACGTACAGGCCGCCGGCGTCGACGACCTCCTCGTGCTCGGCCTTCACCGACTGCCTGGCCTTCTCCAGGGCCTCCTGCCAGGCCGCCTCATAGTCCTCGGGGGTCTCGATCGGCGAGAGGCCGCGCTGGCGCAGCTCGGCCTGGGCAATGAACTCCGGGTTGCCGCCGAGCATGATGTCCGTACCACGACCGGCCATGTTCGTCGCCACCGTGACGGCGCCCTTGCGGCCCGCCTCGGCGATGATGGCCGCCTCCCGCTCGTGGTGCTTGGCGTTGAGCACCTCGTGCGGCACACCACGCTTGCGGAGTTGCTTCGAGAGGTACTCGGACTTCTCGACGCTGGTGGTGCCGACCAGGACCGGCTGGCCCTTCTCGTGCCGCTCGGCGATGTCCTCCACCACGGCGTCGAACTTCGCGATCTCGGTCTTGTAGACGACGTCCGGCTGGTCGAGCCGGACCATCGGCTTGTTCGTCGGGATGGGGACGACCCCGAGCGAGTAGATCTGGTGGAACTCGGCCGCCTCGGTCATGGCGGTACCGGTCATGCCGGAGAGCTTGTCGTAGAGCCGGAAGTAGTTCTGCAGCGTGATCGTCGCGAGGGTCTGGTTCTCCTGCTTGATCTCGACCTTTTCTTTGGCCTCGATCGCCTGGTGCATTCCCTCGCTGTAGCGACGGCCGTGGAGCACGCGGCCGGTGAACTCGTCGACGATGAGAACCTCACCGTCGGTAACGATGTAGTCCTTGTCCCGCTTGTAGAGCTCCTTGGCCTTCAGTGAATTGTTCAGGTAGCCCACGAGCGGAGTGTTCACCGATTCGTAGAGGTTCTCGATGCCGAGCTGGTCCTCGACCTTCTCGACCCCGGACTCGGTGATGGCCACCGTCCGCTTGCCCTCTTCGACCTCGTAGTCGACATCGCGTTCGAGCAGCGGGGCGATCCGGGCAAACTCCGTGTACCACCTGGTCGGATGATCCGCTGGACCGCTGATGATCAACGGCGTGCGGGCCTCGTCGATGAGGATGGAGTCCACCTCGTCGACGACCGCGAAGTTGTGGCCACGCTGGACGAGTTCCTCCGAGCTCCAGGCCATGTTGTCACGGAGGTAGTCGAACCCGAACTCGTTGTTGGTGCCGTAGGTGATATCGCAGGCGTACTGGGCCCGCCGGACCGGCGGCGGCATCTGCGGATGGATCACCCCGACGGTGAGGCCGAGGAAACGATGGACCCGGCCCATGTTCTCGGCGTCGCGCTGGGCGAGGTAGTCGTTGACGGTGATGACGTGCACACCCTTACCGGCCAGCGCGTTGAGGTAGGTCGGCAGGGTCGAGACCAGCGTCTTGCCCTCACCGGTCTTCATCTCGGCGATGTTGCCAAGATGAAGGGCCGCGCCCCCCATGACCTGCACATCGAAATGCCGCTGGCCCAGCGTGCGCCGCGCTGCCTCGCGCACGGCGGCAAAGGCCTCGGGCAGCAGGTCGTCGAGGGTCTCCCCCCCGTCCGCGAGCCGCTGGCGGAACTCGTCGGTCATGCCTCGCAGTTCACCGTCGGACAGGCCGGTGAAGTCATCCTCGATCAGGTTCACCTGCTCGGCGATCGCCTTGAGCTTGCGCAGGATCCGGCCCTCGCCGGCACGCAAGATCTTGTCTAGTACCACGGGCGAAACTCCTCCGGCAGGCGCGTCGGCGAGGTCACCGACCCCACGATGCTAGCCCTTCGATAGCCGCCTACAACATCCATCCGCGCGCGGTTCCTCCGGCTGGGACCGATGAGGAGCAGGCGACGGGAAGGGGTGCCGGCGAGGGGCCAGGGGTCGCGCGGACGGGAACGACCAGAACGGGATGACAGCACGGCGTGCATCGTCCGCCCATGCCACGCCGCACTGTCCAACGACCGGGAGCGCGGATGGGTGCCCGGGACCGGCGGCAACGGTGGCGGCCGGTGCAAGGTTGGAGCATGGCACCTCTCGAACCAGCGGAGATCACGGCGGGCCGCCTGCATCTGCGCCCCTGGCACCCCCGGGACGCCGACGCCGTACACCAGGCCTGCCAGGACCCGGAGATAAGCCGGTGGACAAGAGTCCCGACGCCGTATCTGTACCAACACGCGGTGGACTTCGTCTCACGCCAGTCGCCGCAGAGCTGGGCCAGCGGGACCGGGGCACTGTTCGCGGTGGTGGATGCCACGACCGAGCAGCTCCTTGCCTTGGTCGGACTGGCGGATCTCTCCGGCGACGGCGATGCGAAGATTGGTTACTGGTGCGCGGCGCCGACGCGCGGGCGGGGAGTGACCTCCCAGGCCGTTGCCGCGCTGACCCGCTGGGGTTTCAGAGCTCTGGCGCTGGCCCGGATCGAGTGGCGGGCCGCGGTGGGCAACCTCGCGTCTCGCCGCGTGGCCGAGAAGGCCGGTTTCGCCGTGGAGGGCACCCTGCGCCGGGCCCTGCTGCTGGGCGACGGTAACCGGCGGGACTGCTGGGTGGGATCGCTCCTACCGGACGATCCCGCGCCACGGTGACGCCCCCGACCGGGCCTCAGGTGATCTCGAGCAGCTTCTCCCGGACCGCGTACACGACCGCCTCCATCCTGGAGTGCAGCTGGAGCTTCTCCAGGATGTTCCGGATGTGGTTCTTGACGGTGTTCTCACTGATGTAGAGCTGCTTGGCGATGTCACGGTTGTTCATACCCTTGGCGACGAGCCGCAGCACCTCCATCTCCCGATCGGTCAGCCGGGGGGTGGGGAGCTGCGGGCGGTCATCCTTGTTCTTGATCATGGCTGCGAACTCGCTGAGCAGCTTCGACGCCATGGACGGGCTGATGAGGCTCTGTCCCCCGTACACAGCGCGGATGTCCGCGGCGACCTCGTCGATAGAGATCTCCTTCAGCAGGTAGCCCATGGCCCCCGCCTTAATCGCGTCGTAGAGGTCGGCCTCCTCGTCGCTGATGGTCAGCATGACGATCTTGGCGCTCGGGACAGCCTCCTTGATGGCGCTCGTGGCGTCGATCCCGCCACGGCGCGGCATCCGCACATCCATGAGCACCATGTCCGGCGCCATCTCCTTAGCCATGGTCACCGCCTCGGCACCATCCGCGGCCTCCCCGACGACCTCGATGTCGACCTCCTGCCCCAGCACCATCTCCAGCCCACGCCGGAACAGCGCATGGTCGTCAACGATCAGCACCCGGATGGGGTTCGCCTCCGATGGCGTCGGCAGCATCTCCTCAGAGCGCTGCTCCTCCACCGTCATCTGACCTCCCTGGACCACTGCCCGCAGCGCACCGCCCTGCGTGCCTCCACGCGGGGCAGTGCGCCGTGTACTCCGACACCCGAGGCAAATAGTCCCACGTCGGCCGGCGGACGCGGCCTTCAGATCGTCTAAACGGCGGCGGCCGAGCTCACGAAGGCGCCCCGGGTTGGCGACGGCCGCTCGTCCCGCTGATCGGCGCCCGCCCGCCCCGACCTGCCGGCCGCCGCCGAACCGGACAACCGGATGACACCGTAGTCGTAACCGACCCGCCGGTAGACAACGCTGGGGAGGCCGAGGTCGACGTCGAGGAAGAGATAGAAATCATGCCCCACCAGTTCCATGTTGGACAGGGCCTCCTCCAGCGACATCGGCTCCGCCTCATGGGTCTTCTCCCGGACGATCAGCGGAGCCTGCTCACTCTGCTCGCCCGCACCGATCCTGGCGGTGGATTCGTCGGCCGGAGCGGCGACGACCGGCCTGGACCCGCCGCTGCCACTCCTTCCGGCGGCACCAGCATCCTCGGCACCGGCCGGTAGAGCAGCCGCCGGCTTCGTGCCCTCCAACGGCATGAGACTGCCGAGCGGGACCGAGGTGATCCCGGCCGGCTTGGCGCCAGCGTGGTTGGCGTGGTGGCGGACCCGCCGGTCGGCGGCCCGGCGCAGCCGCTCGGCCAGTTTGCCGGCGGCCAGGTCGAGGGCGGCGTAGCAGTCGGCCGCGGCGGCCTCGGCCCGGATCACCGGACCCCGTGAGTACACAGTCAGCTCGACTCGGTCGCAGACGTCGGACAGCCGGGGATTCCGTTCCTTCGACAGCTCGACATCCACCCGGATGATGTTGGAGTTCAGCCGTTCCAACTTGGCGAGCTTGGCCTGGACATGATTGCGGAACCGTTCCGGAACCGCGGTGTGCCTGCCCTTGACCACGATGTCCACGCGATCCACCTCCTGTTCGCCTGTCCGGCGCCCACGGCCCTCGCCAAGGCTGCCGACCGTGCGCTGGTGTCTCGGAGCTTCCGGAAGAAACCATCTCCGCGGGGCCGAGACGATCCCCCCGGGCGCCCTATCTACGGTTGTCGCACCTTCCCAACGTTCTACGGCTAGCTGCCCGCATTCGGCTCCCTTCCCTTCAGCGGCGGCGCTACTCCGCCCGCCGGCCCGGTATCCGCACGACGAGTGCACTGCGACCGACAAGCGGTCACTCCCGCTCCGTCGGGCCACTCGGCCGTTGCGCCTACTGCCTGGTCAGGCGGTGCGTACTGGTAGTTTCACCCCGGCGGCCCCGTCAAGGCGAGCAAGCGGTCCCGTCCGCGCGTCGGGCCCGAAGCGGCCACCACGGCGACGGCGCTCGCCCGCAGGGCGCCGGCTCGTAGGGCCCGTACCGCCTCACCCGCCGTGGCTCCCGTCGTCAGTACGTCGTCGACCACGACGATGCACGGGTCCGCGGGAGGCCCGTCCGAGAGATCGTCGGCGACCCGCACCAGCCGGGCCGTGCGGGCGGGACCGACCAAGCCGAAGGCGCCCGTGAGGTTGACGAACCGTGCCGCCGCCCCCAGCCCGGCCTGGTCCGCCGTGTGCCGCACCGGCCGCAGCACGGGAGCGATTCCGACCCGGTGCCCGCGTCGGCGCAGGACCGCGGCCGCCACGGAACACAGCAGCTCGAGGTGGTCGAAACCACGCCGACGCCGCGCGGCGCGGTTCGAAGGCACCGGGACCAGCACCACACCGCGCCCGCGAGGACGGAGACCGGGATGCACGTCAGTGGCACCCACCGCGCCCGACGACACCGCCCGCGCCACCGCACGGGCGAGCGCACCGCCCAGCGGACCGGCCAGGTCGCGCCGGCCACGCTCCTTGTAGGCGAGAAGGAGCGCCCGGACCCGGTCGGCGTAGCGGGCGGCGGCCAGGCACGGCGGCAGCCCTCGCCGCCACGGGGTGGCCAGGGAGCCCGCGGCGGCGAGGAACACGGGACCACGAAGCTCGGCGACACACGCCGGGCACGCCGATGCCCCCCAGTCGCCGCATCCGGCGCAGGCAAGCGGCATGATCAGATCAGCGAGGATCGCGAGATTCCTGGTGAGCAGGGACAACGTGGCTCGAGGCATGACAGGAAGGATCAGCCGCGGGCCGACCAGCCCCAAGTGGTGATCTGTGGATACCGCCCCCGGCAGTCGTGAAGCGGCTGTGGACAACCCTGGGCGACTCGGTCGGCGACCGGCCCCGCAGCCGAGGTGGTGCGGCCCAGCCGGCACATCCTGGCCAGCACATCCCGGCCAGACCGCGTAATTCCGCCGGCATCCCCAGCATCCATCCCGGCCGAGAGCACAGAATCCTCATAGTGGCCGCAGCATGCCCACCACAAGCACGGCATCCTTACCTCGACACACCGAACCTCGACACCGACTGCGATGAGTGGAGACACACCGATGGCCGACGGACCCAGTTGGGCTTCGCCCGGCACACCGCCACCCGGCGCCCCGCAGGGCCCGTGGGGACAGTGGCGGTGGGGCCCGGCCGTCCCGAAACCGGGCATCATCCCGCTGCGCCCCCTCGCTCTGGGCGAGATCCTGGACGGCACGTTCGCCACGATCCGCACGAATCCCGGCGCAACCGTCGGGGTGACGGTGGCGGCCGCGGCGGTGGTGAAGACAGTGTCCACCACCGTCGCGATCAGCGGCGAGGACGCGTCGCCGGGCGCCAGGGCCGCCATCACCGTCGCGATGCTCGGTCTCGATCTCATCCTCGGGCTCTTCCTTTCCGGGGTGCTCAGCGTCGTGGTGAGCGAGGCGACCCTGGGAAGCCGAATCACCACGATCGACGCGGTCCGACGGGTCGCGCCACGGCTGCCCGGCCTGCTCGGCCTCACGGTCATCGTGGCGCTGTCGGTGGTGCTGGGGCTGATCGCGCTGCTGGTCGGGGCGATCGTCGTCGGGGTCTACCTGGCGCTGGCCACGCCCGCGTACGTCCTCGAGGGCGGCACCGTGCGCGACGCGCTGCGACGGTCAATCGCGATCGTGCGTGGATCATGGTGGCGAACGTTCGGTATCCTGCTGCTCGCCATGCTGGTGGCGGGGTTCCTCGGTGCGATCTTCGCCATCGCCGCCAGCATCGTGATGGCCTCCTCCGAGTCGGTGTTCGGCGACCCGATCAGGGGTAACCTCACCGTCACCGGCTACATCGTCCAGGCGATCGGCAGTCTGCTCGCTACCACGATCTCCACACCGATCATCTCCGGAGCCGTCGTCCTGCTCTACGTCGACCTCAGGATCAGACGCGAGGGTCTGGACGTGACCCTCGCCGAGGCGGCCCGCGCCCGCACCGCCGGCCTGCGGCCCTCCGGATGACGCTCGGTGGTCCCGTCACTCGGGACGGAGCTCGGGAGGAGGCTCGGCGGGAACTTTCCAAGCACATCTACAGGAGTCCCGAACCCAGCTGGTGGAGCCGGGCGGTCCGGTGGATCGACGACAAGATCGGGGATCTGGTCCACTGGCTGCTCCCTGGCGGAGACGGCCTCGGCGGAGGGTCGGGTGGTCTCGGGGTCCTCGTACTGGTCGTCGTGGCGGTGGCGCTACGGTGGTGGCTCGGCCCGGTGCGCCGCAGCGCGCGTACCAGGCGGGAGGATGACGACCTGTCCAGTTCGTCGACCGCGGCGCGGTTGCGCGCCGAGGCGGACGGCCACGCCGCCCGCGGAGCCTACGCCGAGGCGGTCCGGTCCCGGCTACGGGCCATCGTGCGGATGCTGGAGGAGAAGGGCGTGCTCGATCCGCGCCCCGGCCGTACGGCCGGTGAACTCGTCGAGGACGTGGCGAGGATCGCGCCGTCCCCCGATGGGGGGCCTCCCCGGGGCGGACCCGACGGTGGGCATCCCCGGGGCGGAACGGACCGGCCGGGCGCGGCGGCGGGCGCGGCGGGCGATGGACCCGGCACGGCGCTCGAGCCGGCCGCGGCGCTCGCCGCGGCCGTCGAGGTCTTCAGCGAGATCTGGTACGGCGGGCGCCCGGCGTCCGCGGCCGGCTACCAGGTCCTGGTCGAGGCCGACCGCGCCCTGGCCCAGCTGCGTCGCGGTACCGGGGGCACCGGCGGCACCGGCAGCGCAGACACCCTCGCGGTCCCGGCATGACCATCCCCGGCGCCCCGGCGATCACCGGCGACCATCTCGGTGGCGGCGGGACGGCCGGCGGCCGGTCCGGGCGGGGGTCGCCGAGCGCGTTGCGCAGCGACCCCAGGCCCCCGGCGGTGCGCCGCGGGATCCTCGTGGTGGCCGTCCTCGGCGTCCTGGTCCTCTGTTACGTGGTCGTCTCGGCGCTGGCCGGGCGGCCCGGCGGCCCGGCCTACCTGAACGTGGCCTCCGCCGAGCCCGGAGGAACCCGGGCCCTGGCCGAGATCCTGCGGGCACGCGGGATCATCGTGTCCGCCACGGACAACCCTTCCGGCGGCCGGCAGCAGGGGCCGAACCCCGGTGGTCCGGGCAGCGGGGTCGGTCCAGCCGGGGCGGGTGACAGAGCGACGCTGGTCGTCGTCCATCCGGGACGGCTCACCCATGACGAGCTGATCGCCCTGCTCGGACGGGTCTGGCAGGGCGCCGACGTCGTCCTCGTGGCGCCGGGCGCCACGGTGCTCGGCGCCCTGGATGTCGGGGTGGTCACGGCAGACTCCGAGCCCGGCGGCAAACTCGGCGCCGGGCTCGGCGGCGAGCAGAGCGATCCGCGGTGCCTCCTGCCCGAGGCGACCACGGCCGGAACAACCTCGATCGGCGCCGACGAGACCTTCACCCGCCAGGGCGACGGAGCCGGTCTCGGCGATATGGCGGTCTCGTTGTGCTACGGCGACCCGCCCGACGAGGCGCGCCTCGCCGTGCTGACCCTCACCCGATCGGGCTCACCACGCGTCAGTGGCGGGCGGCTGGTGCTGCTCGGCTCGGCGGGGTTCCTCACCAACGAGCACCTCGACCGCACGGGGAACGCGGCGCTGGCCCTCGGCCTGCTCGCCCGGCAACCCGTGCTGTCCTGGATCACACCCGACGGGGGCGGGGCCGGCGGGGTCGGCACGAAAAGCATGGTGGATCTGCTGCCGTCCGCCTTCTGGTGGACCTTTCTGCACATCGTCGTCGTCCTGGCTCTGCTGGCGCTGTGGCGTGGCCGGCGGCTCGGGCCGCCGGTGCCGGAGCCCCTCCCGGTGGTCGTCCGGGCGGCCGAGACGGTCGAGGGACGCGGGCGACTGTACGCGGCGGCACACGCCCGGGACAGGACCGCCGACGCGCTGCGGGCCGGGACCCGCGTCCGGCTGGCCGAACGGATGGGCCTGCCCCTGGCCTGGACCCCCGCCGGTTCCCTGAGCCCCGATCCCGTCACTCTGGTGACCGCTGCCAGCGAGCAGACAGGACGGTCACCCTCGGAGATCGGATCGCTCCTGTACGGTTCGGGCATGCCGCCGCAGACCGCCGGACCGCCCGGTCACCTCGGGCGGGCCAGGGACTGGTACCAGTCAGGCCGCTACCCGGCCGAGAACGGACAGCGGCCGGCATCCGGCGAGTCCGGACGGTATCGCGACGGCGGATCCGAGCGGACCGCCGCAACGGGCGTTCCCCGGGCCGGCCTCGGCGCCCCTCGACGCGATACGCAGGACGCGGCGCTGCTGGCGCTGGCCCACGCGCTCGACGAGCTCGATCGACAGGTAGGCCTACGGTGACATCCCCACGCATCGACGCGCCGACGGCAGCCCCCCGCCCTCGACCGCATCGTCGTCCGCCGCGGCGCCGAGCCTGGGAGAGCAGCCGGCACCACCGGACGCGCAGACGGCCCGCCGGGCCCTGATCGCGCTGCGCGGTGAGGTGGCCACAAGGCGGTGATTGGTCAGGACGCGGCGGTCAGCGGGCTCGTCATCGCCCTGCTGTGCCGGGGACACGCGCTGCTCGAGGGGGTGCCCGGCGTCGCGAAGACGCTGCTGGTCCGCACGCTCGCGACCGCGTTGGCACTGGACACCAAGCGCCTGCAGTTCACCCCGGACCTCATGCCCGGCGACGTCACCGGCTCGCTGGTGTACGACAACCGCAGTTCCGAGTTCACCTTCCGGGAGGGCCCGGTCTTCACCAACCTCCTGCTGGCCGACGAGATCAACCGGACTCCACCGAAGACGCAGGCCGCTCTGCTGGAGGTGATGGAGGAGCGTCAGGTCAGCGTGGCGGGCGTCCCGCGGCCACTGCCGGCCCCCTTCGCCGTCCTCGCCACCCAGAACCCGATCGAACACGAGGGCACCTATCCGCTTCCCGAGGCGCAGCTCGACCGCTTCCTGGTGAAGGTGACGCTGCCACTGCCACCCCGCGACGACGAGGTCCGTGTCCTCGCCCACCATGCGGGCGGGTTCGACCCCTCCGACCTGCCCGCCGCGGGGGTCCGCCCGGTCGCGGGACCAGCGGACCTCGCGGCCGCCCGCGCCGCGGTGCTCACCGTCGGAGTCCACCCGGAGGTGCTGGCCTACATCGTCGACCTGGCCCGGGCGACCCGCGCGGCACCGTCGGTACAGCTCGGGGTGTCCCCCCGCGGCGCCACCGCGCTGCTGGCGACGACCCGGGCCTGGGCGTGGCTGTCGGGACGCGGCTATGCGACCCCCGACGATGTCAAGGCGCTGGCCCGGGCGACCCTGCGGCACCGGATCAGCCTCCGCCCGGAGGCCGAACTGGACGGCGTGACGGCCGACGTCGTGCTCGAACAGGTACTCGCCACCGTTCCGGTGCCCCGGTAGACGGAAACGGTGGCGATCACCGGCCGTACCGTCGCGCTGGCCCTGTTCGGGGCGCTGGCCGTCGTCCTGTCCCCCGCCCCGGGCCTGACCCTCGTGCTGGTCGATCTGGTGGTGGTGGGCTTGGTCGCCCTCGACCTCGCCCTGGCGGGTGGGGTCCGCACGCTGGAGTTCAGCCGGTCCGGACCGACCGCCGGGCGGCTGGGTCAGCCCGTTCCGCTGGTGCTCGGCGTCACGAACGGCGGCACCCGCACGGTGCGTGCCCACATCCGCGACGCCTGGCCGCCGTCCTCGGGGTCCCGGCCACGGGAGCACCGGGTCACCGTTCCGGCCGGGGAGCGGCGCTTCCTGGAGACGACGCTGCATCCGGCCCGGCGCGGCGACCGGGAGCCGTTCCGCATCACGGTCCGTTCGCTGGGGCCACTCAGCCTCGCCGGCCGGCAGGGACGGCATCACTGCGCATGGCGGGTCCGGGTGCTGCCGCCGTTCACGTCACGCCGCCATCTGCCGGCCGCTCTCGCGCGGCTGCGGGAGGTCGAGGGCGAAGTCGCCATCCGCGGCGCGGGCGCCGGCTCCGAGTTCGACAGCCTGCGGGACTATGTGATCGGCGACGACGTCCGGCTGATCGACTGGCGGGGTACCGCCCGGCGCGGGACCGTCGTCGTCCGCACGTTCCGACCGGAGCGCGACCGCAGGGTCGTCTGCGTACTCGACACGGGTCGGACCTCGGCCGGGCGGATCGGCGATACTCCCCGGCTGGACCATGCGCTCGACGCCGCGCTGCTACTCACCGCGGTGGCGCTGCGCGCGGGTGACCGGGTGGGTCTCGTGGCGCACGACAGCGTTCCCCGGATCACCCTGCCAGGCAGGCACGATCATGGGTTGCTCGCCCGGATGAGCGACGCGATGGCCACCCTGGAACCGGCCCTGGTCGAGGCCGATCATGGCGGAATCGTGTCGACGGTACTGCGCGGGACTTCGCGGCGGTCCCTGGTCGTCCTGTTCACCGACCTGGTGCCGGCGGTGATCGAGGAAGGGCTGCTCCCGGCCCTGCCAACGCTGGCCGCACGGCATCCTGTCGTGGTCGCGGCGCTGCGCGACCCGCGCGTGGACGAGATGACGACCGGCCGCGGTGACGTCCGTGAGGTGTACGCGGCCGCGGCGGCCGAACAGACTCTGCTGCGGCGACGGGAGCTCACCGAGACGCTGCGCCGCCGCGGGGTCGAGGTGGTGGACGCACCGCCGAGCGGCTACGCGGCGGCCGTCAGCGACACCTACCTCACCCTGAAATCCCTCGGCCGGCTCTAGACGACCACCCAGATCTAGACGACTACCCAGCGAAATCATCGAAGGTGATTTCGCGAGGTGCCGGCCGGGCCGGCCCCGGTGTTCCCGGGTGGTTCCGTGGCGGTAGACGGTACTCTGACCAGCCTGGTCCAGGGATCGCCGCTGACAAGGCGGCGTCACGGGACATCGCACCGACCGCGTCGCGCCCTTGTCCAGGAGGCCGGTTTCCGCGGTTCTTAGCCGGCCAAGGCACACCATGCCCCTCCCACCGCCCGGCCATGCGCGCGTACAGGTTGTCGCGCTAGGCGGTGACGACCGGCCCGGCTTCGGGCGACTCCTGCTGAACCACGGTCACGGCCACAGAGTCGGCATCGGCGTCGGCATCGGCGAGTGCCGGGTAGTCAGTGTACCCGCGCTCGTCGCCACCGTAGAAGGTGGCGCGGTCCGGCGAGTTGAACGGGCCGCCGGCCGCGAGCCGGACGGGCAGGTCGGGGTTGGCCAGGAACAGCGTCCCAAAACTGAGGATGTCGGTGGTGCCGTTCTCCACGAGCGACAGCTCCTCCGGCCCGGTCGGGTGGTCGGGGGTGAGCGGGTTGAGGATGAGCGGACCGCCGAAGCGCTCCCGCAGCTCTCGGGTCAGCTCGCGCCCGGTGTTCTCCGCAATGTGCAGGTATGCAAGCCCCAGCGGAGCGACCGCGTCCACCAGCGCGACGTAGGTGTCGCGCACGTCGTCCTCGGTGATGTCGTTGAAGGTGGTGCCCGGCGAGATCCGCAGGCCGACCCGATGAGCGCCGATCGCGGTGGCGACCGCCCGGGTGACCTCCACAGCGAACCGGATCCGACCCGCCGCCGAGCCGCCCCAGCCGTCGGTGCGCCGGTTGGTGCCGCTGGCAAGGAACTGGTGCACGAGGTAGCCGTTGGCGCCGTGGATCTCGACGCCGTCGAAGCCGGCTTCGACGGCGTTACGGGCCGCGGCGACGAAATCGGCGATGATCTCGATGATGCCCTGCTCGGTCAGCTCGGCCGGGATGACGAAGTCCTGCATACCCTCGCCGGTGAACGCCTGGCCGGCCGGGCGGACCGCCGAGGGGGCCACCGGGACGAGACCGCCCGGCAGCAGGTCGGGATGACTGATGCGACCAGCGTGCATCACCTGGACAAAGATCACTCCACCGGCCTCGTGCACGGCGCCGGTCACCTGCCGCCAGGCCCGCACCTGCTCCTCACTGTGCAGGCCCGGGGTGTTCGGGTAACCCTGTCCACCGACGGAGGGCTGGGTGCCCTCGGTGATGAGGAGCCCGGCGCCGGCACGCTGGGCGTAGTAGGTGGCCGTGGCCGGAGCCGGGACTGCGCCGGGGGCCCGGTTACGGGTCATGGGGGCCAGTGCGATGCGGTTTGCCAGGCGAAGTCCGCCCAGATCGATCGGGTCGAACGCGGTGGTCATGAGGCTCCCTCTCGTCGGCGTCACGGCTCACCCCAGGGCGCCGCGCCTGTACCTACCGAACAGGTACATCGCCGGGCAGCCTTCCCGCCGCCCCAGAAATGTGATGCCCGCCATGGGCCCCGGTCGGCGCGGTCAGGCCACCGGGAGCAGGTCGGCGCCGCCGCGCCCGGTGTCGATGTCACCGGTCTCTCCGGCCGCGGCCGCCCGGCTGCCGTACAGCCGGACGTAAGCGATGAAGCCGCCGAACGCCACCGCGCCGATCCCGATCCGGATCGCCGTGGGCAGCCCCGACGGGGTCACGAACGCCTCGATCAGCCCGGAGACGGCCAGCACGAGCGCCATCCCCATCGTGACGGCCACCGCTGCGCGCCCCTCTGCGGCCAGGGCCTCCACCCGCCTGCGCGGACCCGGTGCAATGATCGTCCAACCGAGACGCAGCCCGACCCCGCCCGCAACGAACACGACCGTGAGCTCCAGCAGGCCGTGCGGGAGGATCAGGCTGAAGAACTGCCCGCTCTCCCCGCAGCTGGTCATGTATCCGCCGACGACGCCGAGATTCAGCGCGTTCAGCAACATGACCAGCAGGGTCGGGAGACCCAGCAGCACCCCGGGGACCACCGCCTGCGCGGACACCCAGGCGTTGTTCGTCCACACCTGATTAGCGAAGGACAAGGCCGGATTCTCGGTGTAATAGGACGCGAAGCCGTGGCGGCACAGATCCGCGACCGCGTCCGGCGCACGCAGGTTCGCCTGTACCTCGGCGTCGTGCACGACCCACAGACCGACGGCCAGCGCGACGAGCAGGGAGCCGAGCGCCGTCGCGACAGCCCACCATCGGCGTTCGTACACGGCCACCGGAAACGTCACCGCGAAGAAACGACCGACGACGTGCCAGCCGGGGTCAGGTGCGCCGCCCACCGCCGCCCGGCCTCGCGTCACCAGGTTCGTCAGATCGTCGACCAGGGTCGTGTCGTACGACCGGCTGCGGATAACCGAGAGGTGGGTAGCCGCGCGCTGGTACAACTCGACCAGTTCGTCGAGCTCGTCCGGTGCCATTCGCCGCGGCCGGCCGGCCTTGTCGACGAGCCGACCAAGCCGGACCCATTCCGGCCGGTGCACGGCGACGTACGCATCAAGATCCATGACGACCTCATCCTCCCAGACCGTCGAGATCCTCGCAGACCGTCGAGCCGCACGCGTCCGAACCGTCCTCACCGCCGTCAGCGGCACCACCCGGCGAGGAGGATCGAACCGGGCGGCGTAGGCCATAAAGTGATGTCCGGATACCCATCGAGGTCCCGGGGGGCCCAGATGAACCAGGTCGTCACGGGAAAGGGACCCGCCGGTCTCGCCGGCACGGGTGTCCTCACGGGTGAGGCGATCGTCACAGGTGAAGCGATCACCATCGAACTGCGGGTGGCTCGGCTGGGCTCCCGTCTGATCGCCGGCCTGCTCGACCTGCTCATCCAGCTTTACATCCTCTACGCGGTCGGCGCCGCGGCCCTACTGATCGTGCGGCCCGACAACGACGCCCTGATCGCCACGGTGTTCCTGCTGGTCTATGTCGGCATCGTGCTCGGGTACCCGGTCACCTGCGAGACGCTGACGCGCGGGCGGACCCTCGGCAAGATGGCCCTGGGGCTGCGCGTCGTCCGCGACGACGGAGGTCCCATCCACTTCCGGCACGCGTTCGCCCGGGGTCTGGTCGGAGCGGTCGTCGAACGTCCCGGACTGCTGCTGGGCCTGCCCGCAGTGATCAGCATGCTGGTGTCGAAACACGCGAAGCGGCTGGGGGACGTCTTCGCCGGCACGGTCGTCCTGCAGGCCAGCGTGCCGCGCACTGGCGGAGTGCCGGCGTCCGTCCCGCCCCAGCTCGTCGGCTGGGCCGCCACCCTTGACCTCACCGGGTTGGATGATGCTCTGGCCCTGCGTGCCCGCCAGTTCCTCGGCCGGGCACACGAGCTGTCCCCGCAGGCCCTCGAATGCCTCGGCAGCGGGCTGGTCCGGGAGGTGCGAGCCGTCGTGACACCACCGCCGCCGCCCGGCACGCCGGGCTGGGCCTACCTGTCCGCCGTGCTGGCCGAGCGAACCCGGCGTGCCTACCACCGGCTGACGGCGAACCGGCCGAGATCGACACCCTCCCCCGCCTTCGCCCCGTACCCGGGTGCCCAGTACCCGACGGCCCAATACCCGACAGCTCAGGAC
>NZ_CDWTMO010000089.1:0-16877 GCF_977946435.1 Frankia sp. CgKIO3
AACCCGCCCCGTCCCGCCCGGTGACACCGGGATCAGGACGGGGCACTGTTTTTCCGGCGGGCCGCAGGCGTGCGGGCGGCTACGTTCCGAGGCCGTCGAGCACCCGGGCTCCGGGCAGCGCGGCCAGGACCCTGCCGGGCAGCCACAGCTTGGAGATGCGCACCCCGGAGCCGACCACGACGCGCGGGTGCTCGGCCACTGCCCGGTCGATCAGGATCGGCCATTCCGCGGGAAGCCCGACCGGGGTGATGCCCCCATACTCCATGCCGGTTTCGGTGACGGCCGTGTCCATCGGCACGAACGAGACCTTGCGGGCGTCCAGATGCCGCCGGACCAGGCCGTTGACGTCAGCCCGGGAGACGGCGAACACAACGCAGGCCGCGAGCATGGTGACACCGCCCCGCCGGCCCGCGACGACCACGCAGTTCGCCGTCTCGGCCGGGTCCACCCCATAGTGCACGCAGAAGGCCGCGGTGTCGGACAGCTCGGGATCGATCTCGGCGACCTCGATCTCGTCCCCTCGCCCGGCCTGCGACCAGGTGTCGAGTAGCGCGGCGGTCGGCGCGGCGAGCAGGTCGGGACGGGCCAGCGCCAACGCCGGCGCCAGCAGAAGATCGGTACGCAGATGTCCGCTGCTCCCACCCGTTTCCCGACCAACCATCATGCCAGACCCAGCCGTCGACCCAGAACAATCAGCGCGACACCGACGACCATCGACGCCAACAAATTACGGGTGCGGTACGCGACGCCGGCGGTGGCCGCGCCCGCCCAGCCCTCCGCGATCACCGCCGGCACCACCACGGCCACCAGGACCGTCCCGGGCAGCGCCCCGATCGCGCGAGCCCACGGGCCCTCGCTCGGCAGCCAGTCGGCCGCCAGCAGGCCGCCGACTCGAAGCGAGTAGGTGATCATCGCCATGCCGGCGACGGCGAGGACGGCCTCAGCGCTCCACATTCGTTTCCTCCGGGCCGATTGCCATGCGAGTTGACCGCCAGCGGACCAACTGCCCGTGGACCGACTGCCTTCGGGCCGATTGCCTGCACAGGTGCCGCCACGCCGGGCGCCGTCCCGGGTGACTCACCGGGCGCGTCCCCCTCTGATACCACCTGCGGGTCCGGTTCGGGGCCGCGCCGGGCGGCGGCGGCCGCGCCGACAAGGGCGCCGATCCTGATGTACCAGGTGCCGCCGAGCAGCCGCCAGCTCACGACCGCGGCCACCCCGGCCGCAAGCCACGGCACGACATCCGCGCGCCCCCGCCAGAAGCCGCGCGTCAACGCGATGAAGGCCGTGGTGAACGCGAAGTCGAGGCCGAAGCGCTCCGGTGCCGGAATCCGCCCGCCGAGCAGGTACCCGGCGCCGCTACCGACCAGCCAGAACACCAGGATCGCCAGGCCGCCGCCCAGCAGGAAACCCGGCGGCGCCGCCCGCCCCCGCCGGCGGCCCCTCGGCCAGCGTGACGGCCCAGTTCTCGTCCGCGACGAGGTGGATCCCCAGCAGCTTCTGCCACAGTGGCCGCCCGACGAACACTTCGCGCAGCGACGCGCACAGCAGGATGTAGCGCAGATTGATGATCAAGGTGCTCGCCAGGATCGCCGCCAGCGGTACAGGTATTCCCCACAACCCAACGACGACGATCTGCGCGGATCCCGCGAGGACGACCGCGTCCATGATCAGCAACTGCACCAGCGTGATGTCCCGGGTCGGGGCGACCACGCCCATCGCGAGGCCATACGCCGCCACGCCCATCGCCAGGGGAATCGTCGCGCGAAACCCCGCGGCGATCTCCCGCATCGGGAAGGCGGCCTCCTGACTCACCCCGGGCGGCGACGATCTCATGGCCACCGTGTCGAGCCTGCAGCTGTCACGCCTTCTCCCGGAGCGCTCGTCGACAGGCGGCGGCGACCTCGGCCACCAGCGCGTCGCCAGAGCTGACGGCGATGTCGTGGCCGCCGGGCACCAGAGTCACGCTGAACCCGACCGAGGTGAGCTGCTCCCACGCGCGAATGCTGGCGGCCGGCACGGACGTGTCGCCGGCACCACTGATCGCATCGATATAAACGCTCAGTAGCGTACCACTGTCAGTATGTCGGTAACTGGCGGCCGGTTCACCCATCCGCGCGTGCCGGCCCGGGGGAAGACCCGCCGGCCCCGGGAGAAGGTCCAGGCCGAGATCGACACGATCTGCGCGGACCCGTGGGTGCGACGCGTCGTGACCACGAAGCTGACCGGGGACACCCCGGCCGCGCACCGGCTGACCTGGACGGTTGACCCGCAGGCCCGGGCCGCCCTCGAGGAGGAGATCTTCGGGAAGCGGGTCCTGGTCACCGATCGTGACGCCTGGCCGGTCAGCGACGTGGTCGCGGCCTATCGGTCGCAGTCGGACGCCGAGTTCGCGTTCCGCCAGATGAAGGATCCGCATGTCGTCTCGTTCAGCCCGATGCACCACTGGACACGGATCACACGATCCGTGTCCACATGTTTACCTGCGTGCTCGCGTTGCAGGTCGCGCACCTGATGCGCCGTCACGCCGCGCGGGCCGGGCAGGAACACTCGGTGCGCGTCCTGCTCGACCTGCTCGCCGGGATCGAGGAGACGGCGATGATCTACCCCTCGACCGGGGGCCGTCCGAAGGCGCGCCGTATGCTCACCGAGACCACTCCCACCCAGGACCGACTCGCCGAGATCTTCGGCCTCGCGAGGTGGGCGCCCCGGACTTAGGTCATACAGTTCCGGAAGATCGACATCGGTCATGAGCTGCGAATAATCCAGACAAGATCAAACTAGGGGCGAAACTTCCGCTAGGAGCCGACGCCGGCGCTGGTGGGGGCGGTGGTCCCGACCGGCCCGGCGGGCGCGGGGACCTCGGCGCCGGCCGCCGCGAGCGTGGGCGCCGCGCCCGGTGCCGGCCGGGGGTGCCGGGAGCTCAGGGCGAGCCAGAGCCGCAGCGCGGCGACCCACATCACGGTCGCCCCGGTCATGTGCAGGGCGACGAGGAGGGCGGGAACGCCGAGGAAGTACTGGGTGAATCCGATCGCGGCCTGCGCGAGGACGGTTCCGACCAGGGCGAGGGAGGTCCTCCTGGCCTCGTCGGGAGCCTCGGCGACCCGCACCGCGAACGCCATGGCCGCGACGAGCCCGACCAGCAGCATCGCGCCGTCGGCGTGCAGCTGGGAGACGTTGACGAGGTCGAACCCGAAGCGGGCCGGATGATCGCTGTCACCGCTGTGCGGCCCGGCGCCGGTCACGACCGTGCCGAGGACGAGCACCCCCGCCGAGACGACCACCAGCAGGCGCGCCAGCCACCGCAGCGCGGGACCGACCCCCGGGGTGGTCGCCGCACCCGCGTCCTGGCGGGCCCGGTGGTCCAGCAGGACCGCGTTCCACAGCAGGACCATGGAGAGCAGGAAATGGGCGGCGACGGTCGCCGGGTGCAGCTTCGTCAGGACGGTGATCCCGCCGAGCACGGCCTGTCCGAGGAAACCCACCCAGAGGCCGAAGGACAGCAGCCGAAGATCGCGCCGCCGTCCGCCGCGCAGGCGGAGCGCGACCAGCGGGGTGATCAGCGCCACGAGGCCGACCACCAGGCCGACGACCCGGTTGCCGAACTCGATCGCTCCGTGCGGGGCGTATTCCGAGTGCGGCACGAACGAGCCGTCCCCGCACTGCGGCCAGGTCGGGCAGCCGAGACCGGAGCCGGTCAGGCGGACCACGCCGCCACTCACCACGATCAGTGACAGCAGGACCACGTTGAGCGTGGTGAGGAGCCGGAAGGCGCGAAGGCTGATCAGCGGCAAACTCCGACGCTCTGTAGAAGCTGGCACGACTGCCATGGTAACGCCCTGTCCGGCGCGGGCCGCTCGGATCCTTCTCCGCTGGTCGGATGGTGCCTGCCTGCCTGCCGGCCGGATGGTGCCCGGTGACCGGACGGTCCCGGTGTCGGCTCTACTCCCAGCGGAAGGTGCGGGCGGCGAGCGCCAGACTCGCCACCGCCCAGGCCGCGAGCACGATCAGGGTACGCGCCCCCGGACCGTCGCCCTCGGCGAGGACGGCCCGCAGCCCGTCCGACAGCGCCGCGGTCGGCAGCACCTCGGCGACCGCCCGCAGCCAGCCGGGAAGCTTCGACAGCGGGAACACCACCCCGCCGATCAGCAGCAGCACCAGGTAGACGCCGTTGGCGGCGGCGAGCGTCGCCTCGGCCCGCAGGGCTCCGGCCATCAGCAGGCCGAGCCCCGAGAACGCGGCCGTGCCCAGGACGAGCAGCGCCAGCACCGCCGGAACCCCGACCGGCCCGCCGGTCGGGTCCCAGCCCAGCGCGAACCCGACCGCCACCAGGAGCACCAGCTGGATGACCTCGACGGCGAGCACCGCCAACGTCTTGCCGGCGAGTAGGACCGCGCGGGGCAGCGGGGTCGCCCCGAGGCGTTTGAGTACGCCGTAGGAGCGTTCGAAGCCCGTCGCGATCGCCTGCCCGGTGAAGGCGGTCGACATCACGGCCAGCGCGAGCACCCCGGGGACGAGGAAGTCCACCGGCCGCTCGGTGGAGCTCGGCAGCACGTCGACGGCGATGAAGAAGGCCAGCAGACCGACCGGGATGATCAGGGTGAGCAGGACGGACTCGCCGCGCCGTAGGGTGAGTACCAGCTCGAGTCTGGTCTGTGCCGCCAGCATCCGGGCCCGCGACGCGGGCGCCGGAGCCGGGCGCAGATCGAGCAGCGGGACGCCGGTCATGAGCGCAGCTCCGATCCGGTCAGTTCCACGAAGACGTCCTCCAGCGTGCGTTGTTCGACCCGGAGATCCTCTGCCAGGATGCCGTTACCCGCGCACCAGGCGGTCACCGCAGCGAGCAGTTGCGGGTCCACCGTGCCCTGCAACAGGTAGTGCCCAGCCGGGCCCTCCTGCGCGGTGGTGCCGTCGGGCAGCGCGAGCAGCAGCCGGCCGAGATCCAGCCCGGCGGGGGCCCGGAAGCGCAGCTGCCCCTCGGCGCCGCCCCGGGTGAGCTCCGTGGGGGAGCCGACCGCCACCACCCTGCCGTGGTCGACGATGATCACCTGATCGGCGAGCCGTTCGGCCTCGTCCATGGCGTGGGTGGTCAGCACGACGGTGACCCCGGCCGTGCGCAGCTCCTCGACGAGCTCCCAGGTGTCCCGCCGGCCCTGGACGTCCAACCCGGCCGTCGGCTCGTCGAGGAAGACCAGCTCCGGGCGGCCGACCACGGCCATCGCCAGCGACAGCCGCTGCTGCTGGCCGCCGGAGAGCCGGCGGAACGGGGTACCGGCGGACCCGGTCAGCCCGAGCCGCTCCAACAGCGCCGCGGGATCCAGCGGGTGGCGGTAGTGCGAGGCGACGAGGCGCAGCATCTCGCCGGCGCGGGCGCCGGGATACATCCCCCCGGACTGCAGCATCACCCCGACCCGGGGGCGCAGGGCAACGGCGTCCGCCCAGGGGTCGAGCCCGAGGACCCGCACCTCGCCCGCGTCGGCGCGGCGGAATCCCTCGCAGATCTCCACGGTGGTCGTCTTGCCGGCGCCGTTCGGCCCGAGCAGCGCCGTGACTGTGCCGGTCGGGATGGTCAGCGACAGGCCGTCCACGGCGCGTATCCGACCATCGGGCGTCGTCGGCGGTCGAGCGGCGTCGCCGGAAGGCGCCGGCGGCACCGCCGGCGCTGGGGGCGCCTGGCGCACGGGGGGCGTAGGGGACGTGGAGAACGCCGCGGGACCGCGCCCGGCCCGACCGGTGTGGGTCCGCCGCCCGGACTTGTGAGGACGACGACCGGAACGCGGGGAAGCGGACCGCGAGGAATACGTCTTCACGAGGTCCGTGACACTGACTGCCAGGATCTCGGCCACCTTGCGATCCTACGGACATCGCGGGTCGGGCGGAGGGCCGGTCCGCCCCCGGCACGAGGCTTCGGCCGGGTGGAACGGGCACCACCGGGCGGCCGCGACCCAGCCCCGTTGCTAGCCCCGTTGCTGCGGCGGGCGGACGGGCAGTGCCCGGCGGCGCCCGCCGACCGCCACCGGCTCGCCCGGCTCCACCAACGCCCCCCAGGCGCCCAGCCGCTCGTACAGCATCGCCGGCGTGGTGCTGTAGAGCCGGGACAACGACTGCAGGTCGGAGCGACGCAGCCGCAGGACGTCGCGTGAACTGTCCGACCGCAGGACCTGCACGATGGCGATCCAGCGCCGCAGCGGTCCGGTGCGGGTCGGGGGCAGCTTGCGCAGCCGGCGCAGGTCGATGACCAGCGGCGGCAGATGGTCGGTCTCGCGGCGATCGGCGGCCGGCGGTACCAGCAGCGTCGCGGGAACGTCGTACAGCTCGGCGAGCTCGACCAGTCGATGCACGCGCAGGGTCCGAGAGCCTCGCTCGTAGGCGCCCAGGGTCCCGGCAGTCCACCGGCCATGCGTGCACTCCTGGACGTCCAGCAGCGACAAGCCACGCCGGTTGCGCGCCGCGCGAAGCCGGCGGCCGAGCTCCAGGGCGTAGTCCGCCTCGGTCACGGTCTCCGTCCGGGTCAAGGTCGACAGGAGACGCCAACCGCCCCCTGTGACAGATTGTCAGGCCTCGGTCCGTCTGGCAGCCGGTTCGACCAAGAAGCCGCGAGGGAACGTGGCCCTGGCGTGGTCCCGCGGTCGCGGGGCGCAATCCGGGAATCGCGACAGTGTTTTTCCGGCCGCGCCAGCCCCGTCAGCCCGGTCGGCCGGTCAGTCCCGTCGGCCCGGTCAGTCCCGTCGGCCCGGTCAGTCCCAGTCGGCGTCGTCGGCGTCCTTGGCCCAGTCCCGGGCCCGGTCCACGGCGCGCAGCCATCGCCGGTAGGACCGGTCCCGCTCGGCCCGGGACAGCCTCGGCCGATACCGCTCGGCGCTCCGCCGATGCCCGGCGAGCTCCTCGCGGTCGGCGAAGAACCCGGTCGCGAGCCCCGCGAGGTAGGCCGAACCGAGCGCGGTCGTCTCGATGTTGTCCGGGACGTCGAGCTCGACGCCGAGCAGGTCGGCCTGGAACTGCATGAGCCAGTGGTTGCGGGCGGCCCCGCCGTCGGCCCGCAGCTCGCGTACCGGGAAGCCCGCGGCACCCATCGCCTCGACGACGTCCCGGGTGCGGTAGGCGATGCCCTCGAGCACCGCGCGGACGACGTGCGCCCGGGTGGTCCCCCGGGTGATCCCGAGCAGTGCGCCGCGGGCGCAGGGATCCCAGTGAGGGGCGCCGAGGCCGGCGAGCGCCGGGACGAAGTAGACGCCGTCGTTGCCGGTCAGGGAGGCGGCCAGGTCGGCGGTCTCGGCGGCATCCCGGATGATCCCCAGGGAGTCCCGCAGCCAGTCGACGGCGGCACCGGTGGACAGGACCGCCCCCTCCAGCGCGTACCGCACCGGTTCGCCGTCGAGCTGGAACGCCGCGGTCCGCAGCAGCGTCGACTGCGGCGCCGGCAGGGCCGAGCCGGTGTTCACCAGCACGAAGGAACCGGTGCCGTAGGTGTTCTTGGCCTGGCCGGGTTCGAAGCAGCCCTGGGCGAACAGAGCGGCCTGCTGGTCGCCGATCACGGCCGCCACCGGGATCCGCACGCCGAGGAAGGCGTCCGGATCGGTCTCGGCGTAGACCCGCGAGCTCGGCGCGACAGCGGGCAGCACCTCGGCGGGAACGCCCAGCAGATCGAGCATCTCCGGGGACCAGCTCGCGGCGGCGAGGTCGAGCAGCAGGGTGCGGGAGGCGTTCGTGACGTCGGTGACGTGCGCGGTCCCGGCGGTCAGCTTCCAGACCAGCCAGGAATCGACGGTGCCGAAGGCGATCTCCCCCCGGCCGGCGCGCCGGCGCAGCCCGGGGTCGTCGTCTAGGATCCAGCCGATCTTGGTACCGGAGAAGTAGGGGTCGAGCACCAGCCCGGTGCGTTCCCCCACCGCACCCGCGTGCCCCTCGGCGGTGAGGCGTTCGCAGACCGCGGCCGTCCGCCGGTCCTGCCACCCGATGGCCGGGTGGACCGGGGCGGAGGTCCGCCGGTCCCACAGCACGGTGGTCTCGCGCTGGTTGGTGATGCCGAGGGCGGCGAGCTCCCCGGCCCGGCGACCGCAGCCGGCCAGCGCCGCGGCGACGGTGTCGACGACGCTGCGCCAGAGCTCGTCCGGATCCTGCTCGACCCAGCCCGGCCGGGGGAACCGGGGCCGGATCCCGGTGTAGCCGCGGCCGACGACCACCCCGTCCCGGTTGAGCAGGCAGACCGTGGTCCCGGTGGTCCCCTGGTCGACCGCCGCCACCAGGGATCCGCGTGCCGGCACGCTCATCTCGTTCCTCCCGCCCACGGGCCGCTGACGCATGGCAAGGGACGCATGGCAAGGGACGCATGGTAGGGGAGCGGTGCACGGTGAGGAGAAGGATGCGGGGAAGGAAGGATAGATAGATAGATAGGGGAGAGGTGAGGCGGGCCCGGCGTGCCGGGAACGGCGGCTCAGCCGAGGTTGGACAGGTCGACGACGCAGCTGGTCAGTGACGCGGCGAGCCGGTCGAGGGTGAAGTAGCTGTACTTCGCGGCGTCGGCGGGGGCCAGGCGGACCCAGCGGTCGGCGAGGAGGCTTCCGGCCGCGGCGTCACCGATCCCCTCGTAGTAGGCGCGGCCGCGGTGGATGTAGGTGTCGTCTTTGATCTTGATGATCTGGGTCCGCTGACCGTACTCGTCGATGGTGCCACGGGTGACCGTGCCGGACATCACCAGGTCGTAACGGGCGGGGGCGTCCGAGCGCGGGTCGGCCTCGGTGCCGACGACGTGGACGCCGGTCGCGGCGCGCAACGCCTGCAGGGTGCGCGTGCCGACCTCGCCGGCCGGCAGCTTCTCCAACCCGTTGCTCTTTCTCCCCGTCGCCGCTACAGGCCGCCGAGGCCGCGAGCAGGAGAGTCAGCCCGAGGGAGAGCAGCGCCCGCCGGACTCCGCCGCGCCACAGTTGTGACCGCATCCGCCCGTCGCCTCCCGCCTGAGATCGTCTCCGGGTCGGTGGTGGCCGGGCGCGGCCGCGTGCCGCGACCGCCGGCCCGCTGGTGTGCCGACCCGGGGTGCCGACCCGGGGTGCCGACCCGGGGTGCGCGCCCGGGTGGGCGCGCAGGTACGGCAGTGGGCGCAAGTCTGGCATTCCGCCGCCCGTGGTCGCCGGTCGGGTACGGCCCGTGGGTATCCGTTGTGTGATCACGTCCGGCGAGTGTGATCTGCGTCATTGCTGTGACGAAGATTGCCTCGTTGGGCTGTCGTTCCGGCGACCCCGGTTCGACCGCGTCCGGGAAATAGGGCACACTGGTGTTGTGAAATACGACCACGACGGGGCGAGCGGGACGGCGGACGGCCGTACCCGCGACCGGGTCGTGCGTCTGCTCCTGGAGGGCGGCTCGGCCACGGCGGCCGAGCTGTCCCGTCAGCTCGGGGTCTCCCCGGCGGCTATCCGCAGGCATCTCGATGCCATGGTCGCGGATGGCATCATCACGCCCACGGAGAGCCGGTCCCGGGGGCCGCGTGGCCGGGGACGCCCGGCCCGGCGTTACGCGCTCACCGAGGCCGGCCATCATGCCGGTCCCAGCGCCTACTCCGATCTCGCGGCCGGTGCGCTGCGCTTCCTGGCCGAGGTGGGTGGCGCGAGCGCGGTCACTCAGTTCGCCGACACCCGCGCCGTCGACCTGGAGCGGCGGGTGCGCGAGGCGGTCGTGGCGGCGGAGCCGGCGGATCGTCCGGCGGTGCTCGCCGAGGCGATGACCGCCGCCGGGTACACCGCGAGCGTCTCCGCGCTGCCCACCGGTCTGCAGATCTGCCAGCACCACTGCCCGGTCCAGTTCGTCGCGGAGCGTTTCCCGGCGTTGTGCGACGCCGAGACCGCGGTGCTGGCCCGCGTGCTCGACACCCACGTGCAGCGCCTGGCGACGATCGCGCACGGCGACGGCGTCTGCACGACTCACATCCCCGCGGGTCAGATCCCCGCGAACCACCCCGCCGTGAGCCACCCCGCCGCGGGCACGGCGCCCGGCACGGCTTCGCGTGCTCGGTCCGACCGGACCGGGCCCGACCAGACCGGGCCCGGGAAGGACGGCTCCGCTCGGGTGCTGCCCGATTCCGCCGTGGCCGGATCCGGCCCGGCCCGGCCCGCGTCCCTGGCCTGTCCACCATTCTCGTCTTCGGAGGGTTCCGCCCTATGACCACCTCTGCCGAGACCGCCCTGGAAGGCCTTGGTTCCTATCGGTTCGGATGGGCTGACACCGACGCCTACGCCGCCGACGTGGAACGCGGCCTGTCCGAGGCGGTTGTCCGCGGCATCTCGGCCAAGAAGTCCGAGCCGTCGTGGATGACCGACCTGCGCCTCAAGGGGCTGCGGCTGTTCGAGCGCAAGCCCATGCCGACCTGGGGTGCCGACCTGTCGGGCATCGACTTCGACAACATCAAGTACTTCGTCCGCTCCACCGAGAAGCAGGCCGAGGAGTGGGAGGACCTGCCCGAGGACATCCGGGCGACCTACGACCGCCTCGGCATCCCCGAGGCGGAGAAGCAGCGCCTCATCGCCGGGGTCGCCGCACAGTACGAGTCCGAGGTCGTTTACCACAAGATCCGGGAGGACCTCGAGGAGCAGGGTGTCATCTTCCTGGACACCGACTCCGGGCTGCGTGAGCACCCGGAGCTGTTCCAGGAGTACTTCGGCTCGGTGATCCCGGTCGGGGACAACAAGTTCGCCGCGCTGAACACGGCGGTGTGGTCGGGCGGATCCTTCATCTACGTGCCGCCGGGCGTGCAGGTCGAGATCCCGCTGCAGGCCTACTTCCGGATCAACACCGAGAACATGGGCCAGTTCGAGCGGACGCTGATCATCGTCGACGAGGGCGCCTACGTGCACTACGTCGAGGGCTGCACGGCGCCGGTCTACTCGTCGGACTCGTTGCACTCGGCGGTCGTCGAGATCGTCGTGAAGAAGAACGCGCGCTGCCGGTACACGACCATCCAGAACTGGTCGAACAACGTCTACAACCTGGTCACCAAGCGCGCCGCCTGCCACGAGGGCGGCACCATGGAGTGGATCGATGGCAACATCGGTTCCAAGGTGACGATGAAGTACCCGGCCGTGTGGCTGCTTGGCGAGCACGCCAAGGGCGAGGTGCTCTCCATCGCCTTCGCCGGTGCCGGTCAGCACCAGGACGCGGGCGCGAAGATGGTGCACGCCGCGCCCCGCACCTCCTCGACGATCGTCTCCAAGTCGGTGGCCCGCGGCGGCGGGCGGACGTCCTACCGCGGGCTCGTCCAGATCAACGAGGGCTCGTCGGCCTCCCGGTCGACGGTCAAGTGCGACGCGTTGCTCGTCGACACGGTGAGCCGCTCGGACACCTACCCCTACGTCGACGTGCGAGAGGACGACGCCTCCATCGGGCACGAGGCGAGCGTCTCCAAGGTCGGCGAGGACCAGCTGTTCTACCTGATGAGCCGGGGCCTGTCCGAGGAAGAGGCGATGGCGATGGTCGTGCGCGGCTTCGTCGAGCCGATCGCCCGGGAGTTGCCCATGGAGTATGCCCTCGAGCTCAACCGCCTCATCGAGCTGCAGATGGAAGGTGCGGTCGGCTGATGGTCGTCATCGACGCCACCGGTCGGCCCCCGGCCGCCTCCGGTGCCGTACCCCGTCCCGTACGGTCCCGTAACCCGCTCGACCACGCTGTGCCCACCGGACGCGAGGAGGCGTGGCGGTTCACCCCGCTGCGCCGGCTGCGCGGACTGCCGACCGGCCCCGAGGCCGACGGCAAGGTCTCCGTGTCGGTCACGGCGCCCGCGGGGGTCGAGGTGGAGCAGCTCGCCGTCGGCGACGCCCGGATCGGCCGGGTGCTGACCCCGGCCGACCGGGTGGCTGCCTTCGCCCTGACCCGGTCGGCGGGCGCGCTCGCCGTCACCGTCCCGGCCGAGGCCGCGCTCACCGAGCCGGTGGTCGTGCACCTGCACGGTGAGAGCCCTAGGTCCCCGGCCGGGTTCGTCGCGACGAGCGGCGACGGCGGGCGGCGCGGCTCCCCGGGCGGGGTGGCCTACGGTCACGTCCTCGTCGAGGTGGGCCCGTTCGCGTCGGCCACCGTGGTGCTCGACCATACCGGCAGCGCCACCTACGCCGGCAACGTCGAGGTGTACGTGGGGCACGGCGCCTCGCTCACCTTCATCATCCTGCAGGACTGGGACGACGACGCCGTGCACCTCGGCGCGCACGCCTACTCGCTGGGGCGCGACGCCCGGCTGCGCTCGTTCACCATCACCCTCGGCGGTGACCTGGTGCGCCTCAACCCGACCGTGGACTACCGCGGGCCCGGCGGCGACGCCGAGCTCTACGGCGTGTTCTTCACCGACGCCGGCCAGCACCAGGAGCACCGGCTGCTCGTCACGCACGAGCCGCGTTCCTGCCGCAGCCGGGTCACCTACAAGGGCGCGCTGCGCGGGGACGCCGCCCGCGCGGTGTGGATCGGCGACGTCCTCATCGGCGCCGACGCCGTGGGCACGGACACCTACGAGCTCAACCGCAATCTCGTGCTCACCGACGGCGCGCGGGCCGACTCGGTCCCGAACCTGGAGATCCTCACCGGTGAGGTCGCCGGTGCCGGTCACGCCAGCGCCACCGGCCGGTTCGATGACGAGGCGCTGTTCTACCTGCAGTCGCGGGGGATCTCGCCCGAGGAGGCCCGCCGGCTCGTGGTGCACGGCTTCTTCGCCGAGATCATCGACCGGATCGACGTGCCGGAGCTGCGGGAGCGCATCATGACCAAGGTCGCCGGCGAGCTGTCGGCGGAGGTGGGCGGATGACGACCGCGACCGGCGGTTCTGCCGCGGGCGGCTCCTCGGTCGCCCCGCGGTGGCACCGGGTGTGTGCCGCCGCGGACCTCGCCGAGGGCAGCGCGATCGGCACCGAGATCGAGGGTGTGCCGGTGTGCGTGGTGCGGTCGGGCGGGGCGGTCTACGCCGTGCGCGACGAGTGCTCGCACGCCGACGTGATGCTCTCCCAGGGCGAAGCCGAGGACGGCAAGATCGAGTGCTGGCTGCACGGGTCCCAGTTCGACCTGGCCAGCGGCGTCCCGCTGAGCCTGCCGGCGATTGAGCCGGTGCCCACGTACGCAGTGACCGTCGACGGCGACGACGTGCTCGTCGACGTTACCCATCCAAACGTTACACATTCGAACCCGGAACGAGGGTGACGGCAGCGGTGTCCACACTGGAGATCCGCAATCTGCATGTCTCGGTGGAGACGGACGGCGAGGGCACGCGCGAGATCCTGCGCGGGGTGGATCTGACCGTCCGCAAGGGCGAGACGCACGCGATCATGGGGCCGAACGGGTCGGGCAAGTCGACGCTGTCCTATGCGATCGCGGGCCATCCCAAGTACACGGTCACCGAGGGCAGCATCACGCTCGACGGCGAGGACGTCCTCGCGATGAGCGTCGACGCCCGGGCCCGGGCCGGGATCTTCCTGGCGATGCAGTACCCGGTGGAGATCCCCGGGGTCTCGGTGTCGAACTTCCTGCGCTCCTCGGTCACGGCCGTGCGCGGCGAGGCGCCGAAGCTGCGGACCTGGGTCAAGGAGGTCAAGACCTCCATGGCTGCGCTCGAGATGGACCCGGCGTTCGCCGAGCGCAACGTCAACGAGGGCTTCTCCGGCGGCGAGAAGAAGCGTCACGAGATCCTGCAGATGGCGTTGCTCAAGCCGAGGATCGCCGTGCTGGACGAGACCGACTCCGGCCTCGACGTCGACGCGCTGCGCATCGTCTCCGGAGGCATCGAGTCGGTGCGGGCCCAGGGGGAGACGGGCATCCTGCTCATCACCCACTACACCCGAATCCTGCGCTACATCCGTCCCGAGTTCGTCCACGTCATGGCGGCGGGGCGGATCGTCGACGAGGGCGGCCCGGAACTGGCCGCCGTGCTGGAGGAGTCCGGCTACGACCGCTACGCCAAGGGTGGCGGCGCGGCCACGCCGACCGGCGCGGGAGCGGTGTCATGACGCTGACCGACGCGGCCGTGCGCCTGGGGCCCGGACCCCGGCTCGTTGGCGGGTTCGACGTCGAGCAGGTCCGCCGGGACTTCCCCGCCCTGGCCCGCACGGTGCACGACGACCGGCCGCTGGTCTACCTCGACAGCGCCGCCACCTCGCAGAAGCCGTTGGCGGTGCTCGACGCCGAGCGGACCTACTACGAGCTGCACAACGCCAACGTGCACCGCGGCCTCCACGTGCTGGCCGAGGAGGCCACCGGGCTGTACGAGGCCTCCCGGGACAAGGTCGCCGCCTTCATCGGGGCGGGCGACCGCCGGGAGGTGGTGTTCACCAAGAACTCCTCGGAGGCGCTGAACCTCGTCGCCTACGCGATGAGCAACGCCGGGGCCGCCGGCGCCGAGGCGGAGCGGTTCCGGGTCGGCCCGGGTGATGAGATCGTCGTCACCGAGATGGAGCATCACTCCAACCTCGTGCCGTGGCAGATGCTGGCCCGGCGCACCGGGGCGACGCTGCGCTGGATCGGGCTGACCGACGACGGCCGGCTTGACCTGAGCAACCTCGATTCGATCATCACCGAGCGGGCGAAGGTCGTCGCCTTCGTCCACCAGTCGAACATTCTCGGCACGATCAACCCGGTCGCGCAGGTGGTGGCGCGGGCCCGCGAGGTCGGCGCGCTGACCGTGCTGGACGGCTCCCAGTCGGTGCCGCACAACCCGGTCGACGTCACCGATCTCGGGGTGGACTTCCTGGCCTTCACCGGGCACAAGATGTGCGCGCCCACCGGGGTCGGGGTGCTCTGGGGGCGCTACGAGCTGCTCGAGGTCATGCCGCCCTTCCTCGGCGGCGGCGAGATGATCGAACTTGTCACCATGGAGGGCTCGACCTACGCGGCGCCGCCGCACCGGTTCGAGGCCGGCACCCCGATGATCGCCCAGGTGGTCGGGCTCGGCGCGGCCGTCGACTACCTGACCGCGCTCGGCATGCCGGCCGTCGCCGAGCACGAGCACGCGGTGACGGCCTACGCGCTGGACGCCTTCGCCGAGGTGCCGGGGTTGCGGATCATCGGTCCGCCGACGGCGGACGCCCGCGGCGGGGCGATCTCCTTCGTGCTGCACGAGGACGACGGCCGGCCGATCCATCCCCACGACGTCGGACAGATCCTCGACGAGCGCGGCATCGCCGTGCGGGTCGGGCACCACTGCGCCCGGCCGGTCTGCCTGCGGTTCGGGGTACCTGCGACGACCCGCGCGTCGTTCCACCTTTACACGACGACCGGTGAGGTCGATGCCCTGGTGGAAGGACTGCACGGGGTCCGGAGGTTCTTTCTGAGGTGAAACTCGACTCCATGTACCAGGAGATCATCCTGGACCACTACCGCAACCCGCTCCACCGGGGGCTGCGGGATCCCTTCGACGCCGAGGTGCACCACGTCAACCCGACCTGCGGCGACGAGGTGACCCTGCGGGTGAAGGTCTCGGACGGGGTCGTCGAGGATGTCTCCTACGAGAGCGAGGGCTGTTCGATCAGTCAGGCGTCGGCGAGCGTCATGAGTGATCTCGTGATCGGCAAGCCGGTCGACGCGGCGCTGAAGCTCGAACGCGAGTTCCTGGCGCTGATGCAGTCGCGGGGCACCGTCGAGGGTGACGAGGACGTGCTGGAGGACGCCGTGGCGTTCGCCGGCGTCTCCAAGTACCCCGCCCGGGTGAAATGTGCCCTGCTGTCCTGGATGGCCTGGAAGGACGCGACCGCCAAGGCGATGGATCCGAGCGTCGCCGGTGCCGGTGCCGCCGCATCCACCTCTGTCGCGTTCCCCCGCGTCGCCCCCCTCGACGTACCCGAGCAGGAGAAGCCATGAGCGAGACGGTGACCGAGACGCGCTCGACCGAGACGGGAGAAACCGCCGAGGCGGCGGACCAGCCCGCCGGGGTCCCGAAGCCGCTGCTGGACCCGGACCCGACGGGACCGGGCGCCCCGCCGGAGCTCGCCAGCTTCGAGGACATCGAGGAGGCGATGCGCGACGTCGTCGACCCCGAGCTCGGCATCAACGTCGTCGACCTCGGCCTCGTCTACGGCATCCACGTCGCCGACGACAACACCGTCACCCTCGACATGACGCTGACCTCGGCGGCCTGCCCGCTCACCGACGTCATCGAGGACCAGACCCGCTTCGCCCTGGTCGATGGCCCGGACGGGCTGGCCGCGGATGTGACCATCAACTGGGTCTGGATGCCGCCGTGGGGACCGGACAAGATCACCGACGACGGTCGCGAGCAGCTGCGCGCGCTCGGCTTCAACGTCTGACGGCCGCCGGCCGCCGGCTGCCGGGGCCGCCGGCTGCCGGGCCGCCCGCCCTCGGGCTGCCGTCCGCCCTCGACCCACCGGATGAACAACCGGTGGGGTTCACGCAACATACGGCTGGCTACCCAGCAACCACCGCTCACTCCGCCCGTGTCCGCCCGCCAGGCTTGTAGGGTCGGAACCAGGCGATCGGCGTCGTCATCGGCCCATTTCGGCGGGGCTTCCCGCATCGTGACGTGGTGTCCGGCCCCGCCGGTCGTTCGGAGATCGAGCCGGAAGACGGGAGCCTGTCTGTGCCGAGCCCGCTGGTCCTCGGTCTGGTGCTGGCCGGGGGTGCCGGACGGCGGCTGGCGCCGCTGACCGCGGACCGGGCGAAGCCCGCCGTCCCCTTCGGTGGGCTGTACCGCCTGATTGACTTCGTGCTGTCCAACCTGGTGAACGCGGACTACCTGCGCATCGCGTCCTGACCCAGTACAAGAGCCACAGCCTCGACCGGCACATCACGACGACGTGGCGGATGAGCAACCTGCTCGGCCTCGTTCTGTCTTCCGCACATGGGGTTTCGATGCGTTGACCGGCCTGGTTTCTGATCAAGGTGGTCGGGTCGGATCGACGCCG
>NZ_CDWTMO010000090.1:0-16547 GCF_977946435.1 Frankia sp. CgKIO3
CAGCGGATGGGTCCGACATGGTCGGCGAATCACCTGATCATTGGTCAGCGGGTCAGCGGGTCAGCGCAGAAGGTCTGGTGGCGCCGGTGACCTTCTCGTACCGGTCGAGCGAAACGATGCTGACGACGTCGCCGGTGTGGGGGCGTGCAGCACCTGCTTGCCGCCGAGGTAGATGCCGACGTGCCCGGGGTTGTCGGGGGTGCCAGTTGTCGGGGGTGCCATCGGAACCGGCGGCGAAGAGCGGGTCGCCGGGTTGCCAGGCCGAGACGGGCGTCAACGGGATGCTCGGGCCGGATGCGCCGGCCGGGGCGCTCGCGGCGTCCAGGGCGGCGGTCATGGTGGGAACGCGGGCGAGGATCGCGGCGGCCGAGTATGGGGAGCAAGGCACGGTCCAGGGACCGCAGACCGTGCTCAGGTCCCCCAAATTCGCCGGCCGGCTGCCGGTGCCGGCTCAGTGTCGCCTGTGCGGCGCTGTCGCCCCGGCGTCCATAGGCAGTGAGGCTTAGCGGCACCTTGATATAAGGCCATGGCAAAAGGGCGTGCGCTACTTGAAAAGCAATGCGACACCGGATCATGACGTCACGATCGTCCGAGCGGGCCACGTCCCGTCAGAGGACGGGCGTCCACCCCTGCCCGACGACGCACCGCCAGACGCGGCCACCCGAACCGGTCGAGCCCCCGAGGACGAGCTGGCCCGTGGTCACGCAGTCGGCGGGCTGCGGATCGGTGACGCTGATCCGCACCCAAGGATGCAGGATGTCGTTGCCCTGGTGGACGTTGAAGTTGTCCCCGAACACACCGGCGCCGCCGGCCTTGTTGACGGCGAAGATGGGTTGGTTCAGATGGTCGTAGACGATGAACAGCTGGCCGTTGGGCCCGCCCGTCGACTGGATACGAAGCTCCTCGGCACTCTGGTTGGTCGCCCGGAACACCCAGGGGTTGCCGGTGAAACTGCTCTGCGCGTATGCGTAACCACCGCCGCCAAGCAGCCCGCCGACGAGGGTCGCCGCGCCGAGCACGCTGATGGTCCTGAGACGATGTAGGTACGAAAACATGGGTCTTCTCCCCGATCGATACTCCCGGCCGTGTCCTGGTGTGACTCCCGATCGGCAGTCACGGCTGATCCGATAGAAATGCCACCCTAGATTGCTAGTTGTCTATTAATTGTGACAGAAGTCCTGCTTTTGACCAGCCGAACAGACCAGAACCACGGCACATCAGCCCCCGCCGTCCGCAATGTCCCATTTAGGCGCCAGACCGATAAACGGTACGCATTGCCCCATAAACAGATTGTCAATAATCTGAAAAATACGACTTGGATTAATATTTCCCAGAATGCCAGAAATAACTGCCATGGCGGCTGGAGCGATGAACTTAAACCTGGTACTGAGGGAACATTCCTCTCCCGGGTATCCGATCAGCTCGACCGATCGGTGGGGAACGGAGCATGCCGCGTTCCCTGAAGCTCGACGCGCCGGGCTCGGGGGTGGCCAAGGAAATCCGGCAGCGCGAACTCGTAGCCGTACGCACCCGCCATGGGGAAGACGACGACGTCACCCGACCGCACCCGATCGACCGTGATGTCACGGGCGAGGGTGTCCTCCGGCGTGCACAGCTCCCCGACCACCGTCACCGGATGACCTTCGACCACCGCCTCCCGCGTGTCCTTCGGCTCCGGCTCCGGCCCACCGTTCCGGCCCGATCTCTCCACGACGGCGAAGTTATGGATGATCTCCCACGATGTCGGCAGCGCGAAATGATGAATTCCGCCACGCAGAATCACGAATTCCGTCCCGTAGGAATGTTTGACGTCGATCACTTCGGCGGCGTACCAGCCGGAGTCGGCCACCAGCATCCGCCCCGGCTCGAAGATTACCCGAGTTCCGTCCGGAACCGGCAGCGAACTCAGTCCCTCACCAAATCGGATTAGGTCGAAGGGCCGGTCACCGCGCCGGTCCGGTTCGAAAGGAACCCCGAATCCACCGCCCACGTCGACCATCCGCAGCTCGATCCCGGCCGCGGCAGCCGTCCGGGCGGCGAAATCAAGACACCACCGGACGTAGCCCAGATGGGCGGCGGCATCGAGATTGCCGGACACCGCGTGGACATGGAATCCGACGACGTCGATATGGGCCAGATCCGCCGCGAGTTCGAGCGCGGCGGGGACCTCCGTTTCGGGGATGCCAAACGCACTCGGCCGACCGCCCATCTGGAGGGAGCCTGCCAGTCCCACTCGGGCCGGGTTGACGCGCACCGCCGCCCGTACCCGACGGCCGAGTCGGGCGGCGACGGCGTCCAGGCGGCGCAGTTCACCGAAGCTCTCGACGTTGACGACGTCGACGTCGGCCGAGACCAGCGCGGTAAGCAGGGTCATCGATTTCCCCGGTCCGGAGGCGACCAGGTAGGGACGCCGAGCGGGGTCGACCCGGCCGTACGCTGCCTGCGCCAGGCGCACCTCGTGCGCGGAGGAGACCTCGAAACCGTCGATGCCCCGGCCGCTGGCGCCGGTCCTGGCGCCGGTCGGGGTGGCGCCCAGGCTGGAGTCACTCCGTTCCCGCCCCGACCGAGGGATGTCCGGACCGGGCCCACGCAACAGGGCGTCGAGTATCGGCGGAAAGCTGTTGGCCTTGACCGCGTAGCAGACCTCCGCCCACATGGGCAGGCAGGCCCGCAGCGCCGCGGCGTTCCGCGCGGCCGCCGCCGGGTCGTAAAAGTAGGCACTGACCTCTCCGGCGCCAGCCGGCCAGTCACGCACCGCGGTCAACACCGGGCGGGGGAGGCTTTCGGCGGGCAGGGCGCGCAGCGGCGCGGCCGAGGGCGGCAGGTCCACCAGATCGACTCCTCACTCCATCAGTCGTCACTCCATCAGTCGTCCGAGACTCCCTCAGGCGCCCGAGCTCAGCCGCGTCGTCCGCCAGGGACAGGACAACCCACTCTGCCGCCAGGCGCACAGGAGCGATGGCGTGTGCCGCGGGCTGCCGAGCGCGGACGCATGGTCCAGACGGGTGGTCCAGACGGGTGGTCTCGGATGGGTGGTCTCGGATGGGTGGTCTCCACCTGGACCCGACTCTGTCGGCTAGCCCGATGGTGGGGCGACGAAACACGGATCGGATCCGCAAACGGTGCCTGATACCTCACACGGACCGCCTCCGGCTTCCGTGCCGCCGGACGATCGCGGGACGTTCGTCACCGCCATAACCGGTTGTCTGATCCGGATCGACGGGCGTGTAGTGGACATGCCGCAAACACCACAGCCTGAGGCCGATGTTTCTGCCGCAACCCGACTCCCCCGGACGGACTATGAAGAGACCACCAAGTCTGCTTGGCGCCACCATAACCTTGCGCGGAGCAACCATGGTGCGACTGGCTTAGGTTAGGCTTCCCTCAATCAGCCTGCGCGAAAGGGAGTCGCCCGCGATGACGGTTTCCGCTCGTGACGCCGCCGCCGGCGGCCCAGCCGGCCGCACGGCGCCCTCCGCGGCCGTGCCTTCCGTAACCACGAGAGCCGCGACGACGCCCCCCGTGGCTACGACCCCCGTCGCCGCCAGGTCCACGCCCGCAGCCCCCGCCACCGCGGGTCCCACGTCCGCACCCACGGGTGCCGCGAACCCGGCCATGATCCTCGCGCGTCAGCGTCAGCGCGAATCGGCGGCACGGACCTATGCGCGGACCCTCCCGATCGTGCCTGTCCGGGCGTCCGGAACCATGGTTCTCGGCGCGGATGGCCGCCGCTACCTGGACTGCCTGGCCGGCGCCGGAACGCTTTGCACTGGGACACAACCATCCGGTGGTGACCGAGGCGATCACGTCGATGCTCACCCGAGGGGCCCCCTTGCACACGCTCGACCTCGCCACCCCCGAGAAGGACGCCTTCACCGATGAACTCCGTGGCTGCCTGCCGGCCGGCATGGGGAGCGATGTGAAGCTGCACTTCTGCGGCCCGAGCGGCGCCGACGCGGTCGAGGCGGCCATCAAGCTCGCGCAGACGGTGACGGGCAACCAGACCATCCTCGCGTTCACCGGTGGATACCACGGGATGACGGCGGGCGCCCTGGCCGTGACCGGGAACGTCGCCGTCAAAGATCCTCTGCCGCCGTCGACATCCGTCGTACGGCTGCCGTTCCCCTTCCCCTACCGGTGCCCGTTCGGGGTGGGGTCTGGTCGCGCCCCCGGTCCGGACGGTGCCGAGCTGTCCGCCCGCTACATCGAACGTCTCCTCGATGACCCCGCCGGAGGGGTCGTCAGGCCGGCGGCACTGATCGTAGAACCGGTTCAGGGCGAGGGCGGGGTGATTCCCGCGCCCGACGGCTGGCTCCGCGCCGTCCGCAAGATCACCCGTCGCCGCGGCATCCCACTGATCCTGGACGAGGTCCAAACGGGAGTCGGTCGCACCGGGAAGTACTGGGCCGCGCAGCACAGCGGTATCACCCCCGACATCATCGTCATGTCCAAGACGATCGGCGGCGGGCTGCCACTGGCCGTCATCGTCTACCGGTCTGAGCTGGACACCTGGGCGCCCGGGGCACATACCGGCACTTTCCGTGGAAACCAGCTGGCGATGGCCGCAGGCCACGCCACGCTGCGCCTGGTGCGGGAGGACCGTCTCGACGAACGCGCCGCCCGGCTCGGCACGCGCCTACTCACCGGCCTGGCGGAGATCGCCCGGGACCGGCCGCAGGTGGGCGACGTGCGCGGCCGCGGGCTGATGCTCGGCGCCGAGATGGTCGATCCAACCGCAGCCCCCGACCTCGTCGGCGCGCACCCCGCCGACCCGCAGCTCGCCGGTCTGGTACGGGCCGAATGTCTGCGCCGCAGCCTGATCATCGAGCTCGGTGGGCGGCACGGCGCGGTCGCCCGGCTGTTGCCACCACTGATCCTCAGCGATGAGGAGGGCGATCGCGTCCTCACAACCCTCGCCGACGCCATCGATGCCGCCGTCCGCAGGCTCTCCGTCCACGCGGCCTTGGGACACCCACCCGCCGATCAGGCACCCGTCGGGTTCGGATCCGCCGGATGATCCCCCCACGCAGCCCTGACACACCTGTCGCCACCGCGCCAGCCGGAGAGCCCACGCCGGCCGGGAAGCCCCCGCCGGCGGAGGAACGGGGGCGGAGGAATGGGGGGCCCACGGACGGTCCGCGGATGCGGGAGGTCCCTATTCTCCCGGGGCTACGGCCAATGGTCGATCTCGCGTTGGCCGCCCTCGACGATGGCCGCCGGATCCGCGGCGGCCCGCTGCCCGCCGGTGGTCCACCGGTGGTGCGCGCCATGACCAGGGCTGCCCTCGGCCTGGCTCCGGCCGATCCGATTCCGGCCGATCCGACCCCCCCGGACGGTACAGGGACCCTGCTACCGAGGGCCGGAATCGGCCCGTCGGCCGCGCTGACCGGCCTGGTCGAAGCCCTGGCCGCCGGTTCCGCGGACCCGGCGGACCCATGGTGCGCCGCCCATCTGCACTGCCCCCCGCTGGCGGTCGCGGTCGCCGCCGACCTCGCCGTGAGCGCCCTCAATCCGTCCCTGGACTCCTGGGACCAGGCTCCCGCGGCCACGACGATCGAGACCGAGGTCGTCGCGACCCTGGCCACGCTGGTCGGCTTCGATCCGGACCGGGCCACCGGCACGATCACCACCGGCGGGACCGAATCGAACCTGATGGGCCTGCTCCTCGGTCGGGACGCGGCCCGCCGTGGCCCGACCGGGCAAGACACTCTGGGCCCGGCCGCCCCGGGTCACGATGCCGGGCACCGAGGAGCGGACCGGCCGGCACCTCGGGTGTTCCGTTCGGCGGCGGCACACTTCTCGATTGATCGGGCGGCGTCCCTGCTCGCGATCGACGATCCTCCGGTGCGGGTCATCGAGACCGACGACCAGCACCGGATGCGCGTCGAGGCGCTACGCCACGCCCTGGCCGCGCACGCCGGGCCGGCCATCGTCGTGGCCACCGCGGGTACCACCGATGCGAGCGCGGTCGACCCGCTTCGGCAGATCGCCGCGGTGGTCGAGGAACATCGCGTCCGGTTAGGTGGGGTGCACGACCCGAGCGGGCTATCGGACATGGAGGCAAGGTCCGGCGGGGCGGCCTGCTGGCTTCACGTGGACGCCGCCCACGGCGGCGGCGCGTTGCTGTCCGATCGGTTGGCCGGCCTGCTGGACGGACTCGACCTCGCAGATTCGGTCGCACTGGATCTGCACAAACTGGGCTGGCAGCCGACGCCGGCCGGGGTCTTCCTCACCGCCCGCGACGACGGCTGGACCAGCCTCGCGACACGGGCGGAGTACCTCAACCCGGAGGATGACGAGGCGGCCGGCTTCACCAGCCTGCTGGGCCGGTCGCTGCGGACCACCCGCCGCGCGGACGCCTTCCCCATCGCGGTCACCCTTCGGGCTCTCGGCCGCGACGGTCTCGGCGCCCGGGTGGATGCCTGCCATGATCTCGCGCAGCACGCAGCACGGACGGTGCGCGCCGACCCTCGTCTCGAACTCGCCTTCCCGGTAACACTCAGCACCCTCGTCTTCCGCTACCGGCCGCCACAGATTACCTCGGATCCAACCGCGTCCGGCCCCACCGCGTCCGGAACCACCCCGTCCGGACCCGCGGGCCCGCCCTCCCCCGACCGGGTGGACCGGATCAACGCCCGGCTGCGCCGGGAACTGCTCGTCGCTGGCCGGGCCGTGGTGGGGCGCACCCAGATCGGTCCCCGTCACGAGGTCTTCCTGAAGCTGACCCTGCTCAATCCTGACGCCACCGCGGCGGACGTCGACGCGTTGCTCGGGCTGATCGCCGAGACCGGGGACGTCCTTGCCACCGGTGGTTCCACCAGGGCCCGGCGGCGGTCGTGACCGACGATCGACCGCAGCCCGAGACCATCGCGGACGAGATCGTCACGGAGACTCTGCTGCGGTGCTGGGTGCGGGAGACGGGCATCCGGTTACCGGCCGACGCCCGGACGCTCGGCATCGACCTACCCGCGTCCGGCCTGTCCGTTCGGGCGACGTTGACGCACCACTCCCCGTCCGGATGGCACGGGTTCGGACCACCGCGCCTGGTCTGCGCGGCCCGCGAACCAGCCCCGGTGGACGCGGGCCTGCTCGCCGCGCTGCTCGTCCGGGAGGTCGCCACGCGGGATGGGCTACCGCCAGCCCTCGGCGCCCAGGCGCTGGGAAGGATCATCGATTCCGCCGGCTGGATCGCGAGCTGCCTCGCGGCCCGCAGTCCCGGGCCGGACCCGGCCGCCGTCCCCCCGTTCCTCGCCGCGGAGCAGGCCCTGATCACTGGTCATCCGTTCCATCCGGCGGCCAAGAGTCGCCAAGGGGCTTCGCCGGAGGCACTGGCCACCTACTCCCCGGAAGTCGGCGGGTCCTTTGCGCTGCACTGGTTCGCCGCCCATCCCTCCGTAGTGACCGTCTCGGGAAACACGACGACCCGCTCCGGAGGGCGGGACCAGGCCCTCGGCACGAACGGCCGGGGCCTGATCCGGCTGCTGGCGGATCTGGCCAGGGAAGACGGTGGGGCCGAGGAGCCGAAGTCCGACCTCTCGGCCGCGTCCGGTTCCGGACCAGACCGACATGGCCCACCCGGGCTCGCGGGGTCCCCTCGGACCGGCGGACGCGGTCGCCCGGACATTCCCGCCGGTTACGTCGTGGTACCCGCGCATCCCTGGCAGGCGGGCGAGGTCAGCAGGCGGGAACCGGTCGCCGATCTGCTCGCGGACGGCCGCCTGATCGACCTCGGGATGTCCGGACACCGGTGGTATCCCACCTCGTCGCTGCGTACCGTCTGGCGGCCGGATATCCCGGTGATGCTCAAGCTCTCGCTGGGGATGCGGATCACCAACTCGTGCCGGGTGCTGCAGCTCGACGAGCTGCGGCTCGGCGCGATGACCGCGAGGCTGATCGACGCCGGTCTCGGCGCGGCGCTCGCCGCCCGACATCCGAACTTCCACCTCATCGGGGAGCCCGGTTGGGTGGCCGTCACCCGACCGGGAGGGGACAGTCGGCCCCGAACCGGCCCCGCAACACCGCTGCCGGTCGGGTCCGGCGAGCGGCACGACGGAGGGCACGACGAGGACGGCGTCGGGCTGGAGACCGCCATCCGGGTCAATCCGTTCGGGTCAGTTGACCGGGCAGTGTGCGCCGCGGCACTCATCGCGCCCAGGCCCGCGCGGACCACGGACAGCCGTGGCCGGGCCCGGACGGCGATGCTTCCCCGGCTCCTCACGACGCTGGCCGGCTCGCTGAGCGATCCCCTCCCGACGCTGACCGACGCCTGGTTCGACCGTTACCTGACCGTGGTGGCCGCCCCAGTGGTGGACCTCTACCTGCATTTCGGGATCGGCGTCGAGGCCCACCTGCAGAACACCCTGGTCATCCTGGACGCGGCGGGCTGGCCGATCGCCGGCTGGTACCGCGACAGCCAGGGCTACTACGTGGCCACCTCCGCCGCGGCGGAGGTGCAGCGGCTGCTGCCCGGCTTCGGTGCCGGGCTCGACACGATCTTCGATGACGCGCTGGTGGCCGAGAGGACCATCTATTACCTGTTCGTGAACAACGTCTTCGCCCTCGCCGGGGCGCTCGGAGTCGCGGGTGTCGCGGACGAGCGTCGCCTGCTCGGGCGGGTGCGTGGCCTGCTCCACCGGCTGGACGGGGATAGCCCACGCGGGCGGGGGCCGCGGCCACCCGCCGCTCGCCGAGCACTGATCACCAGGCTGCTCGACTCCCCCACCCTGCCGTGCAAGGCCAACCTGCGCACCTGCGTGGACGGGCGGGACGAACTGGTCGGACCGGTGGCCACCCAGTCGGTGTACGTGCCGATCCCCAACCCGCTCCTAGAGGCCTCGTGACCCAGGAACGTAGCGCGCTAGCCCCGCCCTTCAGGGCAGGGCTAGCGCATCAACGACAGCGTGACAGGCAAGCCTGCCATCCTGTCACTTATGGGGTCGAAGGTGGTGAAGCAGGCGTACCGCTACCGTTTCTACCCGACCCCGGAGCAGGCCATCCAGCTCGCGCAGACGTTCGGCTGTGTGCGCTACGTGTACAACCGGGCGCTCGCGGAACGGCACCGGGCCTGGTTCCAGGAGCAGCGGCGGGTCACCCACGCCGAGACCGACCGGATGCTCACCGGCTGGAAACGCGACCCGGGCACACTCTGGCTCGCCGAGCCATCGAAAGGGCCGTTGCAGGCCGCGTTACGGAACCTGCAAACCGCCTACGTGAACTTCATTCTGGCCGCGGGGCTCGCGGTGTCCGCCTGTGGAGACGGAGTGAGACCGCCTCGCTCCTGACGCGAGGAGGCATCCGTTGGTGAAGCAGGAACCCGCACCGCGAGGTGTGGGAACCCCCGGCCTTCAGGCCGGGGAGGATGTCAAATTCCGCGCCCCGTCCACAGCTCGCGGCGAGCGCCCGCGTACCGTCGACGACGGATCGGCGTTCGCGGGTCTGCCCGCGGGGGGCGAACGGCCCTACGACGTGGTCGGGATCGGGTTAGGACCGTTCAACCTGTCGCTTGCGGCCCTGGCCGACGGGCTGCCCGGCCTGCGGGCCGTCTTCTTCGACCAGGCGCCGGCCTTCAGCTGGCACCCCGGCCTGCTGTTGGAAGGTACGACCCTGCAGGTGCCGTTCCTCGCCGATCTCGTCACCTTGATCGACCCGACCAGCAGATGGTCCTTCCTGGCGTACCTGCGCGAGCATGACCGGCTCTTCCGCTTCTATCTCTACGAGCGGTTCCACATCCCCCGCCGGGAGTATGACGACTACTGTCGATGGGTCGCCGACGGTCTCGACTCCACCCACTTCGGCACCCGCGTCGAGGCGGTCCGCTGGGATCCCGACACCCGCCTGTTCCAGGTGGCGATCGCCCAGCCCCACCGGTCCGATCAGGCAGGGCAGTCCGGCGCCTCCCCGACACGGGTGGTGACCGCTCGGCACCTGGTCCTCGGGATCGGAACCGAACCGATCATGCCGGTGGCCTTCGCGGGGATGCCGAACGGGCGGGCCTTCCATACGGCCGAGTACCAGCAGCGGCGTGCCGCGCTGGCGGGGCTTTCCCGGGTCACGGTGGTCGGCTCCGGACAGTCCGGGGCGGAGGTGTTCGCGGATCTGCTCCGCGCACAACCGGTGACCGGTCATCAGCTGACCTGGATCACCCGCACCCCCGCCTTCGCGCCGATGGAGTACTCCAAACTCGGCCTCGAACAGTTCACCCCCGACTTCGTCCGCTATTTCCACGGTCTGGAGCAGGCGGCCAAGGACACGCTCGTCCCGGCTCAGTGGCAGCTCTACAAGGGGATCGACGCGGACACCATCGCGGAGATCTACGACCTGCTGTACGAACGGACGATCGGCGGGGCGGACGTGGCGGCGACGCTGCTGCCGGGCGTCGTCGTGGAGACGGCCTCGCAGCGGGACCGGGACGGTGAGATCACTCTCGGCTGCCGCCACCGCGATCAGAACCGCGCCTTTCCCGTCCACACCGACGCGGTGGTACTTGCGACCGGGTACGCCGCACGCCAGCCGGCCCTGCTCGATCCCATCGCCGGGCTAATCGACGTCGACGACAGGGGTCGCTTCCGCGTCGACGCCCGGTACCGGGTGGCGACCGACGCCGGTCTCACCGGCCGTGTCTACGTCCAGAACGCGGAGCTGCACACGCACGGCGTCGGGACGCCCGATCTCGGCCTCGGCGCCTGGCGCGCCGCGGTCATCCTCGACGACCTGACCGACGGCGACGCGTACCGGCTGCCGTCGCCGTCGGCGTTCACGACCTTCGGGGTCCCCGCCCGGTCGGGCCAGCCGGACGGGAATGGCCAGGCCGCCGGCGAGCGGCGCGCGCGGCCGCGCGATCCGGCCCCGGTCGAGACGGCCAAGACAGCCGGAACGGTCGGACGTTGACCACGTCATGGTCCGCGCCGCCGCCCGCGGCACCGTCCCCGGGGCGGACCGGGTCGGCGGACCGATGGCGGCAGGCCGGCCGTGCCCTGCTGGCCAAGCTCATCGCTGAAATGGCCTACGAGGAGCTACTCAGTCCGCAACCCGACGAGCCAGCGGATGCCGCGGCCGGGCCGGCGGGCTCCCCGGGCGGGCCGACACCCACCGCACCGGCGCGGACGAGCGACCTCACGGTGCGCGGCGTGGCCCCGAACGGACGCAGGCACCCCCCGATCGGACGGGGTCCCATCCAGGGTTACCGGCTCCGAGCCGCGGGCGCCACGTACGCCTTCACCGCCCGACGTGGCACATTCGGGTCCTGGTGGATCGATGCCGCTACGCTGACCCGCTCGGTTACGCCGCCCGGCCCGGATGGCAGACCCCCCGAACCGGGCACCACACCGACCGTTCCGGGCACCGCACCGGCGGACGACCCGATCCGCTTCCTCCAGGACATGCAGGTCCTGCTCGGCTGGTCCGACCCGGTCCTCGCCGACGTGGTACGCGATCTGCTCGCCACCCAGGCCGCCGATCATCATCTACTCGGAACGGCGATTCCCGCGGTGGATCTCGCCGATCTGCCGTTCGTCGCGCTCGAGGGGCACCAGACCGGCCATCCCTGTCTCGTCGCGAACAAGGGACGGCTCGGTTTCGGCGCGGCCGCGGCTGTCTACACCCCCGAGGCACGCCGGCCCTTCCGACTGCGGTGGGTGGCCGCACACCGCGCGATCGGGCGGTACAGCGCCAGCGCCCCCGAGGCCAGCGCCCCCAGAACCAGCGCCCCCAGAACCAGCGGCCCCGGGGCCATCGACCTTTCCGGACAGGGCTCGTCGACCGCGCCTGACCTGCTCACCACGGAACTCGACGAGCAGACCCGCACCCACTTCACCGATGTGCTCCGCCGGGCCCTGCCAGACGATCCACGCCGGCCGGGCCCCGCGCCCGCCGCCGGACCACCCGCCGGTACGACGATCGCCGACTATATCTGGCTACCCGTCCATCCGTGGCAGTGGGAGAACGTAATCGTGCCGCTCTATGCGGCTGAGATCGCCACCGGTCTGCTGGTCCCGCTGGGCGAGGCACCGGACCGGTACCTGCCCCTGCAGGCGGTGCGCACCCTCGCCAACGTCGACCGGCCGGACCGGCGGAACGTCAAGCTCGCGCTGATGATCCGTAACACGCTGGTGTGGCGGGGGATGTCGGCGGCTGACGCCATCGCCGGACCGGCGATGTCGAGCTGGCTGCTCGGGCTGCGCGACGCGGATCCCTTCCTGCGCGATGTGACCCGGGTTCTCCTGCTTCCGGAGGTCGTCGGCGCCACCGTCCGGCACCCGGCCTACGACGCCGTCCCCGACGCGCCCTACCGCCTCCACGAACTACTCGGCGTGCTCTGGCGTGATCCGGTGGAGCGGTTTCTCGACGGCGGGGAGCGGGCGCGCAGCCTCGCGTCCCTGCTGGCGGTCGGCTCCGACGGTCGGGCAGTCGTCGCCGAGCTCGTGGCCCGCTCGGGCCGGCCGGCACACGACTGGCTCGCCGCGCTGTTCTCCGCCCTCCTGCCGCCGCTGCTGCACTACCTGTACCGGTACGGCGTGGCCTTCACGCCGCACGGCGAGAACGTCCTGTGCATCTTCGATGCCGAGGAGATGCCCCGCCGCATAGCCGTGAAGGACCTCGGCGCGGACATCGAACTGGTGTCCGGCGAGTTCCCCGAGCGGCGGGGGATGCCACCGGAGGCGGTCGAGCACTGCCGGCGGTGGCCCGGCCCGGTCCTGGCCCACTCCCTGCTCTCGGCGGTGTTCGCCGGGCACTTCCGCTTCTTCGCGGTGCTCGTGGCGGATCATCTCGACGTAGGCGAGAACCAGTTCTGGCGGCTCGTGCGGGCGACGGTCGACCGGTACCACGCGAGGTTCCCGGCCCTGCGGGAGCGGTTCGCCTCGATCGATCTCCTCGGGCCGGCGTTCGGTCGGGTCTGCCTGAACCGCGAGCAGTTCGCGGGCGCCGGGTTCCACGATCGCGCCGACCGGGACGGAGGCTTCGACCTGATGCACGGCGAGGTCGCGAACCCCCTGCACGACGTGTCCACCCTCACGACGGGCCCGGCACAACCGGCAGCCCCGACGGAACCGGCGCCGCCTACGGTATGAACGGAGAACGCATGACATCGCCGCCGGTTCCGACCCCACCATCGGCCCAGGTTCCGGCCCATCCCGACCCCCCGGGCCCGCCTGAGCCACCTGAGCCAACCGGGCGGCCCGCACCGCGGGTCCAGCCCCGCCCGATCGGCCCCGGGTCATCGTCCGATCAGGCGGTCGGGGAGAACGCAGCCGGCCGGGGAGTGCTACGTGACCTGCTGGCCGGAGCCGAACCAGTCGAGGAGATCATCGTCGCCACCGTCGACCTGCAGGGCCGGCTCGTCGGCAGCGCCGTGTCCCCGGAGCACTTCACCGGACCGGTGCTCGCCGACGGCCTCGGCACCTGCACTTACCTGCACGCCGTTGACGTCGACATGAAGACCGACGGAGGCTACCCCCACTCGCCCTGGTACGACGGCTTCGGTGATCTACGGCTACAGCCCGACCTCACCACGTTGCGCCGCGCACCCTGGCATCCGTCCGACGCGGTGGTGTTCGCGGACGCGTTCTGGCCGGACGGGTCCCCGGTGGACGTCGCTCCCCGTGCCGTGCTGCGTCGACAGCTCGACGCGCTCGCCGACTCCGGTCTGACCGCCTTCGCCGGGACGGAGCTGGAGTTCCTGGTCTTCCGCGAGTCCTACCGTCGAGCTGCGCGGCGCTCCTACACCGATCTCACCCCGGCCAGCCGTTACAACATCGACTACGCGCTTTCCGGCACGGAAGGACTGGACGATCTGGTCCGGCGCATCCGGCGGGCGATGGCCGGCGTCGGGGTGGCGGTCGAGTCCGCGCGCGGGGAGGTCCATCCGGGGCAGTTCGAGATCGTGTTCCGGTATGCCGAGGCGCTGCAGGCCTGCGACAACCACACCCTCTACAAGACCGCCGCCAAGAAGATCGCCGCGGCGGGCGGGCAGGCCCTGACCTTCATGGCGAAGTACGACGGGGGCGAGGGGAACTCCTGCCACGTTCATCTGTCCCTGCGCGGGACGGGCGGGGCGTGTGTGTTCGCGCCGTCCCCCGAAGGTGAGGGGGCGCTCGTCCGGCACCCCGGCTTGGCCCCACCGAGCACCGCACCCCCCGGTTTCCCACCCCCCGGCTCTCGCGACGACACCGCCGGGATGTCCGCGCTGATGTGCTCGTTCGTGGCCGGGCAGCTCGCCTGCATGGCCGATTTCGCGTTGCTGTACGCACCCAACGTGAACTCGTACAAGCGCCTGGCGCCGGGCTCCTTCGCTCCGACCGGAATCAGCTGGGGACTCGACAACCGGACCTGCGCCATACGGGTGGTCGGCGACGGGTCGGGACTGCGCGTCGAACATCGGGTGCCGGGCGGTGACGCGAATCCCTACCTCGCCGTCGCCGGGATGATCGCGGCCGGCCGTTACGGCATCGAGCACCGTCTCCCGCTCGAACCCGGACGGATGGGCAACGCCTTCACCATGCCGGACGTGCCACGGCTGCCCGCGACGTTGCGGGAGGCGGTGGACGGGTGGCGGGCCAGTGCGGTGGCCCGGGCCGCCTTCGGTGATCGGGTCGTCGCCCATCTGGCCCATGCGGCCGAAGTCGAGCTCGCCGGCTACGAGCGGACCGTCACCGACTGGGAGCGTCGGCGCGGCTTCGAACGGTTCTGACCCCGGCCTGCTCCGGGACGGAGTATTCGCGCAGTCCGAACCGCTGATACAGAGTCCGCAACGGGCCAGGGGCCCACCAGTTGTAGTCGCCGGCCACCCGCATGAAGGCGGGGACCAGCACCCCTCGGATGAGGGTGGCGTCGAGCACGATCGCGAGCGCGATGGCGATCCCGAACATCTGGATGAACCGGACCGACGAGGTACCGAACGCGACGAAGGTGACGGCGAGCAGCGCGGCGGCGGTGCTGACGATCCGCCCAACCCGGGCGAGCCCGGTGGCGACCGCTTCGGTGTTGGGCGCGCCGGCGTCGTGCGCCTCCTTGATCCGGGAGAGCAGGAAGACCTCGTAGTCCATCGAGAGCCCGAAGGCGATACAGAAGAGCAGGACCGGCATGGAGGTGTCCAGCGGGCCGGGGGTGAAGTCAAGGAACCCGTACAGGTGGCCGTCACTGAAGATCCACACCGAGGCGCCGAACACGGCGCACATCACCAGCCCGTTAAGCACGATGGCCTTCACCGGTAGCAGCACGCTGCCGGTAAACAGGAACAGCAGCACGAAGGTCGCCAGCGCGATCAGCCCGAGGGCGACCGGGAGACGGTCGGCGATCGTGGTCTTGCCGTCTACCAGGACGGCGGATGCGCCACCGATCAGCACACTGGTCCCCGCGGGCGCCGGCACCGCACGCGCGGCCCGGACGAGAGCCTGCGCCCGGTCCGACGCATAGTCCACCGCGGGCACAACCTGGAGGGAATCCGCTCCGGCGATCGCGAACCGTCGGCTGGCCGGACCGGACGGTACGACCCGGCGCCCATCGATGTGGGACCCGAGGGCGCTATCGACCCGGGCCACGTCCGGCAGTTCGGACAGCGCGGTCGCGTAGGAGGCGAGCGCGGACCGGTCGATCATGCCCGGCCCGGCGGCCTGGACGACGACGTCGAGCGCGCCGCCGATGTCGGCGGCGAACGCGCCCCGCAGGGCATCACCGACGATCCGGCTGTCCGCCGAGCCCGGCTTCAGCACCCGGTCGTCAGGGGTGCCGAAGTTCACGTGCAGAAAGGGCGCCCCGAGGACGAGCAGAACCGCGATCACCGGCAGGCCGGTGAGTACCGGGTGGCGCATCACGGTGCCGGCGACCTGACGCCAGAACGGCGAGTCGGCCGCCTCGCGCACCACGACCGGCGCCGACCCCACGGGCGCCGGTCCAACCGGCACCGGCCCCGCCGCGCCCGCGGGCCCGATCGCCGCGCCGCGCCGGGCACGACCGGCGCGACGGCGGCGCACGAGCCCGAGCAGGCCGCCGATCCCCCAAGCGTTGACCCGCTCGCCGAGAACCATCAGCAGCGCCGGCAGGGCCACGACGGCGGCCAGCATCGCGACGAGGGTCACCGAGATCCCGGCGTAGCTCATCGACTTCAGGAAGAACGGCGGGAAGACGAGCATCACGGCCAATGCCACGATCACCGTCGCCCCGCTGAACAAGATCGTCCGGCCGGCCGAGCGGACCGTCCTCTCCACCGCGGTGGCGCGGTCCCGGCCCACCGCCAGTTCCTCCCGGAACCGGCTGACCATCAGCAACGAGTAGTCGATGCCCAGCCCCAGGCCGAGGGCCGTCGCCAGGTTCACCGCGAAGATCGACACATCGGTGAGATCACCGATCACCGAAAGCGCGGCGAAGCCACCCAGCATGCCGAGCAGCCCGATACCCAGCGGCAGCAGGGCGGCAACCACGCCCGCGAACGCGATGACCAGCAACGCCAACGTGATGGGGATGGCGAACGACTCGGCGGCGGCGAGGTCGGCCGAGACGTGTCCGCTGATGTCCTCCCCGACCGTCGCGGCCCCACCCGGCCGGACCGTCAC
>NZ_CDWTMO010000091.1:0-16516 GCF_977946435.1 Frankia sp. CgKIO3
TCGCTGGCGAGGGAGGGGGGGCGAGGACGGTCGTCACCACGTCGGATGCGGCCGACGGGTCCCAGGCGCGTTCCTCCATCGCCGTTACCAGGGCGAGCGCCGTCGCTTCGGCGGCGTCGACCGCGCCGCGGGCCGCCCGGTCGTCCTCGACGAGCCCGAGGGCCTCCCGCAGCCCCGGCAGGGTGACGCGCCCCCCCCACATCTGCCGGGCCCGCAGCATCGCGAGCACCAGGTTGATCCGCGCCCCGCCGGTCGGCGCTTCGCCGAGCACGTGCAGGCCGTCGCGGATCTGCGCGTCCTTCACCTCGCACAGCCACCCGTCGACGTGCAGCAGGAAGTCGTCGAACTCGGCGTCGTGCGGTCGGTCGGCCAGTCCCAGGTCGTGATCGAGCCGGGCGGCCTGGATCAGCGTCCAGATCTGCGCCCGGATGGCCGGCAGCTTCGCCGGATCCATGGCGGCGATGGTGGCGTGCTCGTCGAGCAGCTGTTCCAGGCGGGCCAGGTCGCCGTAGCTCTCCGCGCGGGCCATCGGCGGAACCAGGTGATCGACCAGGGTCGCGTGCGCCCGACGCTTCGCCTGCGTGCCCTCGCCTGGGTCGTTGACGAGGAACGGGTAGATCAACGGCAGGTTGCCGATCGCCGCGTCGGTCGGACAGGACGCGGACATGCCCACGGTCTTGCCGGGCAGCCACTCCAGCGTCCCGTGCTTGCCCAGATGGACGACGGCGTGCGCGCCGAAGCCGCCGAACCCGCCGGGGCCGCCGGAATCGCTGGAGCCGTCGGCGAGCCACCAGTAGGCGGCGAGGTAGTGGTGGCTCGGCGGCAGGTCGGGGTCGTGGTAGATGGCGACGGGGTTCTCCCCGAAGCCGCGTGGCGGCTGGACCAGCAGCACGATGTTGCCGGCCTGCAGCGCGGCGAGCACGATCTCCCCGTCCGGATTCGCGGACCGGTCGACGTACAGCTCGCCGGGCGCAGGCCCCCAATGCCGTTCGACGCTCTCCCGCAGGTCGGCGGGCAGGGTGTCGAACCACGCCCGGTACCGCGCCGCGCTGATCCGGACCGGGTTGCCGGCGAGCTGCTCCTCGGTCAGCCAGGCCGGATCCTGCCCGCCCGCGGCGATGATCGCGTGGATCAGGGCGTCACCGTCCTCGGCCGCGACCCCCGGCAGCGCGTCCGGGCCGTCGTCGGGCCCGATGTCGTATCCGGCCGCGCGCATCGCCCGCAGCAGGCGCACGGCGCTCGCCGGGGTGTCGAGGCCCACCGCGTTGCCGATCCGGGAGTGCTTCGTCGGGTAGGCCGAGAGCATGAGCGCCACTCGGCGTTCGGCCGGTGGGACGCGCCGCAGCCGGCCGTGCGCGACGGCGATGCCGGCCACCCGGCCGGCGCGTTCGGTGTCGGCGACGTAGCTTGTCAGCCCGTCCGCGTCGATCTCCTTGAAGGAGAACGGCACGGTGATCAGGCGCCCGTCGAACTCGGGGATCGCCACCTGTGTCGCCGCGTCCAGCGGGGACAGCCCGTCGTCCGACTCCGCCCAGGTCGCCCGGCCGCTGGTCAGGCACAGTCCCTGCAGGATCGGGATGTCCAGCGCGGCCAGCGCGCCGACGTCCCACGCCTCGTCGTCGCCTCCGGCGGAGGAGTGCGCCGGCTGGCTGCCGCCCGCGGCGAGCACGGTGACGATCAGCGCATCCGCCCGCCCGAGGGTGGCGAGCAGCTCGGGTTCGGCGGCGCGCAGCGACGCGCAGTACACCGGCAGCGGATCCCCGCCGGCCCACTCGACCGCGGCACAGAGCGCGTCGACGAACGCGATGTTCCCGGCGACGTGGTGCGCGCGGTAGTACAGGACACCGATGACCGGCCGCACCGCGACCGGCCGCACCGCGTTCCCCGCGAGGACGTCCGGGACGTCCCGGGTGGCTGAGGCGTCCGGGGTGGCTGAGGCGTCCGCGGCCCGGTCGAGCACCCCCCAGGCCGGGATGGTCACCGGCGGGGCGAATCCGGTACCGGACAGCAGCAGGGTGTCAGCGAGGAATCGGTGCAGCTCGCCGAGGTTGGCCGGACCGCCCTGGGCGAGGTAGGCGTGTGCCTCGGCGCAGATGCCGCCGGGCACGGTGGAGACGGCCATGAGCTCCGCGTCCGGGGTCCGTTCGCCACCGAGCACGACCACCGGGCGCGGGCCGGCGAGCAGCGTGTCGAGCCCCTCCTCCCAGGTCCGCCGGCCGCCGAGGATGCGCACCACGACCACATCGGCACCGCTGGTCAGCGCCGGGAGACCGGCGACGGAGAGCCGGGCCGGGTTGGCGAGGCGGTAGCGGGCTCCGCTCGCCCGCGCGGAGAGCAGGTCGGTGTCGGAGGTCGACAGCAGCAGGACGACCGCGTCGATCTCCGTCTCCCCGGCTCCCGGCGTCTCCCCGGCTTCGCGGGTGACCGTGGCCAATGGGTCGTCGGAAGGGTCGTCGGAAGGGTCGTCGGAAGGGTCGTTGGACGGATCGGTGGGAGGAATCTGCACAGGCGACATGGTGATGCCTTTCCCGGGGGTCCATGCCCCGCGTCGGTGGCCGTGCCTGGGGCGCACTCCCCGGTGACGGTGCCGGGACCGCACCGGATCCGCATCGGGCTTCCTCGCCGTTCGCCGCTCGTGGCCCCGTCACGATCGCAGAGAGGCGGGAGGTGTTGTCAAGCACTCGGCTGTCGTCGTGACAAAGAAACGATCAACCGGCATCGCCCGAGTCCGGCACGTATGCTCCGCCGGTGCCCACCAGTCCGCGGGAGCGTGTCCGCGACGCCTGCCCTGGTGTGCTGACGACGCATCCGGCCGCGGACGGCGCGCTCGCGCGGCTGCGGCTGCCCGGCGGCCGGCTGACCGCCGCCGCGGCGAAGACCCTCGCCGGCTGCGCGCGGGAGTTCGCCGATGGCCACCTTGAGCTCACCTCCCGGGCTAACGTGCAGCTACGCGGCCTGGCTAACGGCTTGGCCGACGGTACGGCTGAGGAGCTCGCCGCCCGGGTGAGCGCGGTCGGCCTGCTGCCCTCGACGACGCACGAGCGGGTCCGCAACATCGTGGGCTCGCCGCTGTCCGGACGTGGCGAGGCCGGGTGCCGGGACATCGCGCCGGTCGTCGCCGAACTGGACCGCCGGCTGTGCGCGGATCCGGCTCTCGCCGCGCTGCCCGGCCGGGTGCTGTTCGCCGTCGACGACGGCAGCGGGGACCTGGCCGGGCTGCCCGCGGACCTCGCGCTGCGCGCCCTGCCCTCCGGGGAGATGTTGCTGGCCGTCGCGGGCGCGACCCGCGCGCTGCGGTTGCCCGTCCACGTCGCCGTACCCGCGCTCCTCGCCGCGGCGCGGGCCTTCATCGAGGCCCGCGCGGCGGTGGGCACCGCCGCGACGGCCTGGCGGATCGCCGAGTTGCCGGGTGGACCGGGTGGACAGGACGACTTGCTCGCGGCTGCCGCGGCCGAGGCCGGCGCCGTTGGGATCGTCCAGGCTACTGGAATTGCTCAGGCCGTTGGGAGCGCCACCGTTGGGAGCGCCACCGTTCGGGCCGGCGCGTGGCCCGGTCCGCATCCGCAGCGTGATGGCCGCCGGGCGTTGACCGTGCTCGTCCCCCTGGGGCGGCTGAGCGCCGACCAGCTCGACCTGCTCGCCGCGGCAGCCGGTGTCGGTGGCGGAGCGGGCGGTGTCGGCGGAGCGGGCGGTGCCGGCGGTGGTGAGGGTGTCGGCGGAGCGGGCGGCGCCGAAGACGGCGTCCTGGTTGTGACTCCGTGGCGGTCCGTCGTGCTCCGCGATCTCGACCCGGCCGAGGCTACCCGCTGGTCGAGGGCGGCGGCGGACGCGGGCCTGGTTGTCGATCCGGCATCATCCTGGGTCGGCGTGACGAGCTGTGCCGGTCGGCCGGGATGCGCCCGGGCGCTGGCGGATGTCCGCCGCGACGCGGCGGTGTCCGTGCGGATCCGAGCTGGCGACCCGTCGACGCCGACGCACCTGGCCGGGAGGCCGCGAGCCCTCCGGCCCGTCCCGGTTGGCCCGGCCCTCGCGCCGGTGCACTGGTCGGGCTGCGAGCGGCGCTGCGGGCAAGCGGGAGGACAGGTGGTGGAGGTTGTGGCGACCGGGCCCGGCTACCGGGTCCGTCGGACGGGCCTCGGGGCCGCCGCCGCCTCCGTCGGAGCGGACGGCGGCGAGGCGACGGTCGTGTCGTCGAGCCCCGGCGACGGCCACCGTGACCTGGCCGCGGCCGTCAGGTCGGCGAGGAGTCTGGCATGAACGGCGTATCAGACATGAGCGGTATGCAACGTTACGACTACGTCCGTGACGGCGCGGAGATCTACCGCCGGTCGTTCGCGACGATCCGGGCCGAGGCGCGTCTCGACCGGCTGCCCGGTGACGTCGCCCGGGTTGCGGTCCGCATGATCCACTCTTGTGGAATGGTGGATCTCGTTGACGATCTCGCTTTCACCCCCGGCGTGGTCGCGGCGGCGCGCGCGGCGTTGCTGGACGGCGCCCCGGTGCTCTGCGACGCGCAGATGGTGGCGGCCGGCGTGACCCGCCGTCGGTTGCCCGCCGCGAACGAGATTCTCTGCCTGCTCGGTGATCCCCGGGTGCCGCAGCTCGCCGAGCGGCTGGGCACCACCCGTAGCGCCGCGGCGGTGGATCTGTGGGCGGATCGGCTCGCCGGCTCCGTGGTGGCGGTCGGGAACGCTCCGACAGCGCTGTTCCGCCTGCTGGAACTCGTCGCGGCCGGAGCTGGGCGACCGGCGGCGGTGGTCGGCGTGCCCGTCGGGTTCATCGGCGCCGCGGAGTCCAAGCAGGCCCTCGTGGATGATCCGGCCCGGTTGGAGCATCTCGTCGTGCACGGTCGGCGGGGCGGCAGCGCGATGGCGGTCGCCGCGGTCAACGCGATCGCGAGCGAGGAGGATTAATGGTGCCGTCGAAGGGCCGGCTGTGGGGAGTCGGGGTTGGACCGGGGGATCCCGAGCTCGTCACCCTCAAGGCGGCCCGCCTGATCCGTGACGTCGACGTGATCGCCTACCACAGCGCCCGGCACGGCCGCAGCATCGCCCGGTCGGTCGCCGCGAGCCAGTTGCGCGGTGACCAGATCGAGGAGGCGCTGGTCTACCCGGTCACCACCGAGACGATCTCCCACCCCGGCGGCTACCGTGGCGCGATCGACGAGTTCTACGAGGACTGCGCCAAGCGGCTGGCCGTCCACCTCGACGCCGGCCGGGACGTCGTGGTCCTCAGCGAGGGTGACCCGTTCTTCTACGGCTCGTTCATCCACCTGCACCGGCGCCTCGCCGACCGGTACCCGACCGAGGTCGTGCCGGGGGTAACGTCCCTGTCGGCGGGGTGCGCGGTGCTCGGCCGGCCGCTGGTCGAGGGCAACGAGGTCCTCACCGTGCTGCCGGGCACGCTGCCGCCGGCGGCCCTCGCCGAGCGTATCGCCGGCACGGACACCGCAGTCGTGCTCAAGATGGGGCGGACCTTCCCGGGGGTCCGGGACGCCTTCACCGCCGCGGGACGCCTCGCGGACACCTGGTACGTGGAACGGGCCACCACCTCCGGCCAGCGCATCGCCCCGCTCGGTGCGGTAGACCCGGCCACGGTGCCGTACTTCTCGCTCGCGGTACTGCCGAGCCGGGTCCGGGGGCCGGACGATCCGGCGCCGCTGCGCGCGTCGCAGGCGGACTGGGTACTGACGGCGCCCACCGTTGGTACGGCTGGCACCGTCGGTACCGACGGCACGCCCGGCGCGGGGGAGGTCGTCGTGGTGGGCCTCGGACCGGGCGCCGCGGGCTGGTTGACGCCGCAGGCCGCCGAGGCGCTGGCCGCCGCCGACGACCTCATCGGCTACGGCCCCTACCTCGACCGGGTGCCGGTCGATCCACGCCAGCGCCGGCACGCCTCGGGGAACACCGTCGAGGCCGAGCGCGCCGAGCTCGCCCTCGAACTGGCGGCCGGCGGCGCGAACGTCGCCGTGGTCTCCTCCGGTGATCCCGGGGTCTTCGCGATGGCCACGGCCGTCGTCGAGGCCGCGGCGGCGGAGCGGTTCGCGGACGTCGAGGTGCGGGTCGTGCCCGGGCTGACCGCCGCGCAGGCGGTGGCGAGCCGGGTCGGGGCGCCACTCGGTCACGACTTCTGCGTGCTGTCGCTGTCCGACCGACTCAAGCCGTGGGAGGTCATCGAGCGGCGGCTGCGGGCGGCAGCCGCGGGCGACTTCGTCCTGGCGCTGTACAACCCGGCTTCCCGCACCCGTCGCCATCAGTTGGAGCGGGCCCACGAGGTGCTGCTCGAACACCGCCCCCCGGGCACGGTGGTGGTCATCGGCCGGGATGTCGGCGGTCCTGCCGAGAGCATCACCGTGACGAGCCTCGGCGCGTTCGACCCGGCCGAGGTCGACATGCGCTGCCTGCTGCTCATCGGCTCGTCGACGACCCGGGTGGTGCACCGCGGCCCCGGCCGGGACCTCGTGTTCACCCCACGTCGTTACCCGGTCACCTAGCCCCGGTCATCTAGGCCCTGGTGGTGCGACCCAGGCCACGGCGGCGTCGACATCGTCGACCGCGGTCACCCCGGGTGGCAGCGGCGGGCGGTCGACTATGACGACCGGCAGACCGAGGTCCCGGGCTGCGGCGAGCTTCGCGGCGGTCATCGTCCCGCCGCTGTTCTTGGTCACGAGGACGTCGACGCGGTGCCGGCGCAGCAGGGCGGTCTCCCCGGCGACGTCGAACGGTCCACGATCGAGGATGACGGTCAGCCGTGGCGGTACCGGGCCGGTCGGCGGTTCGACCGATCGGGCCAGGAACCAGGGCCGGTGCAGGCCGGCGAACAGGGCGAGGTCGGTTCGCCCGGTGGTCAGGAACACCCGTGGGGCCGGATCGGAATGCGGGCGCGGCCCGGGTGGGACGAACCGGTCGAGCAGAGCGACCGCGTCGGCCAGCGACGGGACCCGGCGCCAGTCGTCGCCGGGCTGCTCGCGCCAGCTCGGCCGGCGCAGGACGAGCAGCGGAACGCCGGTGGCGTGCGCGGCCTGTGCGGCATGCATGGTCATCGTCGCGGCGAACGGGTGGGTCGCGTCGACCACCGCATCGATCCGTTCGGCCCGCAGGTAGTCGGCCAGGCCCGCCGCCCCGCCGAAGCCGCCGATCCGGATCCGGCAGGACGGTGGCAGCGCAGGCTCGCGGACCCGACCGGCCAACGAGTAGACGATCTCGATGCGTTCCGTGCCGGCGGGATCCGGGGAGCCGAGCGTGGTCGCCAGGCGGCGCGCCTCCCCGGTTCCGCCGAGCAGCAGCACACGGCATGCCCCGGTCACCGAGCCTCGGGGGCGCCCGGTCACCGAGCCCGAGGGAGGGGATCCGGGCCACGCGGCGCGGCGTTTGCCTGGGAAACCGGGGAGGCCGGGGGAACGGACGACACGCATCCGTCCGGTCCGAAGCGTTCCCGGGAGTACAGGTAGCTGTCCCGGAAACCCTCCGCGGCCAGGGCGCTACCCACGATGATCACGGCCGTCCTGGTGAGCCCCGCGGCCCGCGCCCGACCGGCGATGTCGGCGAGCGTGCCGCGCAGCACGATCTCGTCGGCCCGGCTGGCCCAGGCGACGACGGCTGCCGGGCAGTCCGTACCGTAGTTCGGCACGAGCTCGGCGACGAGCGTCTCGATACGGTGCACGGCCAGGTGCAGCACGAGGGTCGCCCCCGACCGGCCGAGGGCGGCGAGGTCCTCGCCGGGCGGCATGGGACTGGACAGCACGGCCGTGCGGGTCAGCACCACGCTCTGGGCGACGCCGGGAACCGTCAGCTCCCGGCGCAGCGACGCCGCCGCCGCGGCGAAGGCAGGGACACCCGGCGTCACGTCGTAGGCGATCCCGGCCGCGTCGAGCCGGCGCATCTGCTCGGCGACGGCGCTGTAGAGCGACGGGTCGCCGGAGTGCAGGCGGGCGACGTCGTGACCGGCGGCGTCGGCCGCGACCAGCTCCGCGACAATGTCGTCCAACGGCATCCGGGCGGTGTCGACGAGACGGGCCCCGGGCGGGCAGTGCGCCAGCAGCTCGACCGGGACGAGACTGCCGGCGTACAGGCAGACCGGGCAGGACGCGATCAGGTTCCGGCCGCGGACGGTGATGAGGTCGGGGGCGCCCGGTCCGGCCCCGATGAAGTGCACGGTCACGCCGGCCCCCGCCGGTTGTCCCCGGGCAGCTGGACGTCCCCGGGCGGCTCGGCGGCGGGGGCGGCGGACGCTCGGCGCATGCTGCTGGGCACAACCGGGCATGCTAGCAGGACGCCGTCGGCGGCGAGCCCCCTCGGGGACGCTCCGGCACGGGCGTCGCCGGGCGTCGCGATCCGGCTGCTCGCGCACCGACGGGAAGCCGGACACCGCCCTCCGGAACGTCAGAGAGACCGCGGCCGCCGCGCCGCCGCCCCCTCACCGGTTGCGGCGCGGGCCGTGGCCGCGGGCCGTGACCTGCGCCGCGTCCTCGTCCCTGCCAGCGGACGCCGGCTCGGTCCGTACCGGGTCACCCGGCGACGGGTCGGTCGGCGTGCCGTCCTCGTCGGAGCCGGCCCGCGCGACGGTGGCCGGGGTGCCGGTGCACAGCGGCGGTAGGGTGGTCGACCCCCGAACCGTCGCGGGCCGGAAGATCCGTCGTTTCCGCCACACGAACAGTCCGGCCGCGATGGCTAGGACGCCGCGGCCGTTGATCGCGTAGAGCGCGATCCCGCCTTCGTACTGCAGGATCGCGGCCACCAGCGCCAGCAGGCCCAGGAGAGCCGCTGGATGGCGACATCCGCGCAGCGCGTACTCCAGTCGGGCGAGGACGAATCCTCCCAGAGCCGCGAGGGTCACCATCCACGGCGGACCGCCGATGGGCAGCAGCTCGCCGAGCTGGGTGGGCAGGCGGTCGAACGCGTTGGTGATCCCGTAGGTGGCGGACAGGCGCGTCTTGAGGGAACGCGACTCCAGGTCGGAATTCAGTTTGTCGGGATTGAGAAAACGCGGGACGGCGATGTTGACGTCGTTCCACAGGGTTACCGGGCCGATGGGCGGAGAACCGTCGCGGAGCCGTCGCAGGATTATCGACGGGTAGGAGTTCCCGTCCAGGCGGACCCCGAGGTCTCCCACTTCGCCCGGGTTTATCCCGCGTTCCGGATGGGTCAGACCGGCGGCCAGGGCCTGCAGGCGCTGCTTGGGACCCACGCTGTACCCGAATACCTGCCGGCCCGCGTCCGCGCGTGCCCCGTAGATGACGACGTAGGCCAGAACCACGAGCGCGACGACCGAGACGAGCTGCCGTCGGCGTATGGGAATCCCGACGATGGACAGTAGGTAGATCACCGCGCCCGCCGCTATCGTCACCGGCAGCCGCTGCCCCGCCAGTGTGTGCAACGTGCACTGGACGCCGAGTACCGGGAGGAATCCGCGGCCCTTCGTCCGCACGAGCACGGCGAAGCTTCCCAGGGCGAGGCCGACGACCAGGAACTGCGTCGCGAAGCCGCTGACGAGGTAGGGACTGCCGGTGACCGTCGAGGGGTCCGCGTCGCCGGACGAGGTGTTCCTGCCGACCGCTGTCACGGCCACCGCAGCCAGGGCCAGCGGAGTCAGGACCCGCCAGTCGAAGAAGTCCAAGACTTCCTCCCGGCGGAAACCGGTGGACGGCGGCGTGCGCTGGGTCGCGAAGCGATAACCGGAAGCGAACGCGAGCAGGGAGAACCCGACCAGAACGGTGTAGGCCGCGACGTCTGACTCCGTGGTCAACAGCCGGTTGTCACTGTAGGACGGCACCAGGACCTGCAGGACCTCCGTCACCCCGTGGTAGGCGATGGCGGCACCGACGAACATCAGCCCGAGACTGGACACGGCGTGCCGGCCCCGACCGCGAACCACCACGACCAAGGCGAGCCCCTGCAGCAGCAGACCCAGCGCTAGCGTGGCCGACACGCCGTACCTCCGCCCGTTGTGCCGGGTACTCTCCGGGGGAGCCCCGGTCCGATGGTGACCGGCCCGGGCGACCCGAACCGCGCTATCCTTCCCGCATGGTGAACAGGCTTGATAAATCCGTTTACAGACGATCTCTGAAGGGCCGCCGTTGCACGTCTGCTTCCGGCGTTAGGCTGAAGACCGTCGACCGGACAGCTCCGCGTGCTGCCCATGAACATCTCCGGACCGATCTCTACCGGGCCGCAGCCCAGATCTTCGTCGACCTCGTGGAGTACACCGACTTCCCACGGGCCTGAGCCGGGCCGGTGGTGGACGGGCCGGGTCACGACGCCGCGGGTGGGGGGCCTCGCGGTTGGCTCCCCGCAGCGCCAGCGTCATGCATCCTGCGCTCCGGGGGTTGCTCCGGAATGGCCGCGGCGGTGTCGGTTGTTCGGCCGGGACCTTCGAATCTGTCGGGACGTTCGAAGGGGATGGGCTCGCGTACCGGCATCGCCGCGTCCCCCCGGACGACGACGAGCCCGTCCAGTACCTCCTCCAGCAGCGGCGCCGCCGTCACGTCGACCGCGGCCGCACCGGTGATGACCGCGCAGAGGATCCATCGCGGCCCCTCGATGCCGAAGATGCGGGCGGGCAGGCGGCCGACGGCCGTGTCGAGCGGCATGCGCAGCTCGGGGCCGTAGGGCCCGTCCTCGTCGTTCCATTCCGTGTCCTCCGGTGCCGAGAGCACCAGGTCCTCGCGGATCGACGCCCACAGGCCGCCGCTGCGCGGGGCGGCGAGGACGGACAGCTCCAGGACGGATGTCCCGTCCATCGCGGCCAGGGTGGGCATCGGCCCAGAGGCCGAGACCCGGATCCGGGTGCCGTTCACCCGCGGCACCACGAGAGCTCCGAAATCCGCCCGCGCCCGGCCGTCATCGGGCGCGTCCGCCGCGTCGAACGGACCCCGGCCCACCTGGGCGCCCCCGCTCGTCGTGGCGCCGGCTTCTGTGGCGCCGGTTCCCGCAGCGCCGGCTTCCGTAGCGCCGGTTCCCGGAGCGCCGGTTCCCGTTTCGCTGGGCTTCCTCGCGCCACCGTCGCCAGTACCGGGCCCGGTGTCGGCCCCGGTACTGGCCTCGGTGTCGGCATGGTCGTCCGGCTCCGGCTGCGCCGACTTTCGGCGCCGACGGTGGATGAGTCGCCCTCCTGGCATCCTGACCACCTCCCAGACAGAAGTCTGGAGTGACTGATGGATTACTTAAGGTAGGCGCGCCGGTGGTGAGGCCGGGAGATTCCCCGGGCGGCTGGCCGGGCCGCAACGTCCTCGGATCGGCCCTGATGGAGGCACGCGACAGGTCGCGGGCGGTGTACGGCCCCCGCGATGTGCCCGAGTAAATCGCGCAACGGGATGGCCGGGCGCTGAGTTGTCCGGGACCATCGGACAGGTGTCAGTTCCACATCAGAAGGCGTCGCTGCCTAAATCCTGGATGGTCTCCGAGTCACTGAGCGGAGGAATAAAGCTCCCTTTCGTCGTCGGCCTGGACGACTCGGACACGCCCTACGACGTCGTCGACGCACTCGCCCTGGCTCCTTTCACAACCGGTGAGCAGCCCTGGGCCCGCAGTGCCCGGGTTGACCGGCTCCGGCCGGGAGCCACGCTGCTACCGTCAGGGGCGAGGGTCCTGCGCGCGGTTGTCGAGGAGTCCCGCGATTCACGTCTCGCGGTCGGCGAGGGCTGGACGGTGCGAGCCGTGCGCTGGCGCGGCGGGGGTGGTGAGGTGACCGTCACCGCGGTGAGTGAACAGCTCGCCTGGGTGGTGATCGAGGACGTGCTCCGCTCGTCCGTCGCCGAGAGCGGTGCGGACAACGCCGTCAACATGGGTTTCTGGTATCTGTCCAGTCAGCGTGGTCCGATCCGGACTAGCCGCCGGACGGCCACCACGACGTGGGCTTCGATCCGCGCCAACTACGCCTCGGCCGCCGTGGGCCCGCTCGACCGGCTCATGGCGGTTCGCCGGGACAACGTGGTCGGCCGCCTGATCCTCCTGCATGGTCCGGCGGGAACCGGGAAGACAACCGTGCTGCGGGCCCTGGCGAACGAATGGCGATCCTGGTGCCAGGTCGACTGCGTCCTGGATCCCGAGGCGCTGTTCGCCGATCCCGCCTACCTGATGGAGGTCGCGATCGGCTTCGACGACGACGACGGGGACGCGGAGGGGGAGAGCGCCGACGGCGGGGGTACCGACGGCGGGATCGTGTGGGCCGGGGATGCGGACAGCGGCGATGCCAGGTCCGGGGATGCCGGGTCGGGGGATGCCAGGTCCGGCGATGCCGGGTCGGGGGATGCCAGGTCCGGGGATGCGGACAGTCGTGGTGCTCAGGCCGCGGCGACCGACCGCATGGGCGGGCCACCCACCCACCGGTGGCGGCTGCTGGTGATCGAGGACTGCGACGACCTGATCCGAGGGGACGGCCGGGGTGCGGCCGGGCAGCAGCTCTCCCGACTGCTGAACCTCACCGATGGTTTGGTCGGGCAGGGCCGCGAGGTGCTGGTCGCCCTGACCACGAACGAGGATCTGCTGCGCATGCATCCCGCCGTTGTCCGTCCCGGTCGCTGCCTCGCCCAGATCGAGGTGGGAGCCCTGCCGCACACCGAGGCGGTGTCCTGGCTGGGCTCCGCGGAGGGGGTCCGGTCGAGCATGACGCTGGCAGAGCTGTTCGCCCTGCGGGACGGCCGCGGCCTGCCGCGGCCCACCACCCCGGACGCCCGCCACGGCATGTACCTGTGACGGCTGCGCGCCGTACTCCCGATTCCGGGCCCACCTGGCCGGGAGCAGGCCGGGTAGGCCCGCCGGCCCGGCGGCGCCGCGTCCTGCGCGGTGCCGCCGGGCGGACGGCCGAGGGGCGGGGCGCGCCGGATCACGGCGAGAAGTCCCGGTCGGACGTCACCGGTCAGGCATCGCTAAAGTTAGCCACCGGGGAGCAACCGGTGTATTTCGGATCGCCGGATCCTGGTCTCGGTCCCGGTGGTGGGTGAATGTCGGTGAAGGGGTGAAGGTCCGGCAATGGCGATGGGGATCGGCCGCCTGCCCGATGCTCCCCGCCGCCGTCTGCCTTGACGACGATGTTAGCGGTCGTTAACTTGGAAACGTTGTTTCGGGGCCCGACGTCCACCCGTGGGGGGTGACTGTGAGCGCAGTACGCGCCGGAACCATCGCCGGTCGGCGGTCCGACGAGGTCCGACGGTCCTCGGCCACGCCGGTCCTGACCAGTCGGGTCGATGCTGCGGGTGAACAGGGACGGCGCAATGCCGAGGGGCATTGGCACGCCGTGACCGATCTCCAGGAGCGGTTGGCGGTGGCGGCGGTCGGCGGGTCGGAGCAGGCGCGGTCCCGCCACGTGGCTCGCGGCAAACTCCTGCCCCGCGACCGGGTCGACGCGCTGCTCGACCGGGGGAGCCCCTTTCTGGAGCTTTCCCCGCTAGCCGCGAACGGCTTTTACGAGGATCCGGTTCCTGGGGCGGGCATCATCACCGGTATTGGCCGGATCTCGGGTCGGGAATGCGTGGTGGTCGCCAACGACGCCACGGTCAAGGGTGGCACCTACTATCCGTTGACCGTGAAGAAGCATCTGCGTGCCCAGGAGGTGGCGCTGCAGAACCGGCTGCCCTGTGTTTATCTGGTCGACTCCGGGGGGCGTTTCTTCCGCTGCAGGACCAGGTCTTCCCGGACCGGGAGCATTTCGGGCGGATCTTCTTCAACCAGGCCCGAATGTCCTCGCTGGGAATCTCCCAGATCGCGGCGGTGCTCGGTTCGTGCACGGCGGGCGGCGCGTATGTTCCCGCGATGGCCGACGAGGCGGTGATAGTCAGGAATCAGGGGACGATCTTCCTCGGTGGTCCGCCGCTCGTGGAGGCCGCGACCGGCGAGGTGGTGTCGGCCGAGGATCTCGGCGGCGGGCTGCTGCACTCCCGCACCTCCGGGGTGACCGACCACCTGGCCGAGGACGACGCCCAGGCGCTGCGGATCGTGCGCTCCATCGTCGCGGGCCTCGCGCCGCGCGGTCCGCGGCCGTGGGAGCTGGAGCCGACCGAGGCACCGGCGGTCGACCCGGCCGGGCTGTACGCCGCGGTACCGACGGACGGGCGCACCCCCTATGATGTGCGGGAGGTGATCGCGCGCATCGTCGACGGCAGCCGTTTCGCGGAGTTCAAGAAGGAGTACGGAACGACGCTGGTCACCGGGACCGCCCGCCTCCATGGCCATCCCGTGGGAATCGTCGCGAACAACGGGGTGCTCTTCGGCGAGTCGGCGCTGAAGAGCACCCATTTCATCGAACTCTGCGATCAGCGCGGTATCCCGTTGGTGTTCCTGCAGAACATCACCGGTTTCATGGTGGGTCGGGAGTACGAGGCCGGCGGCATCGCGAAGCATGGCGCGAAGATGGTCAACGCGGTCGCCTGTGCCCGGGTGCCGAAGTTCACCGTGGTGATCGGCGGTTCGTTCGGCGCGGGTAATTACTCGATGTGCGGTCGGGCATTCTCGCCCCGTTTTCTGTGGATGTGGCCGAATGCCTGCGTCTCGGTGATGGGCGGGGAGCAGGCGGCGGCGGTGCTGGCGACCGTGCGCCGGGACCAGATGGAAGCCGCGGGGGTCGCCTGGAGCGAGGCCGACGAGGCCGCCTTCCGGGCGCCGATCCTGAATCGGTACGCGGAGCAGGGCAGCCCGTACTATTCGACCGCTCGGCTGTGGGACGACGGTGTCATCGATCCGGCCGACACCCGTATGGTGCTGGGCCTGGGCCTGTCGGTGGCGGCGAACGCTCCGCTGGAACCGGTGGGCTACGGCGTCTTCCGGATGTGAGGGGGACATCCTGACGTGCGGAAACATCCGATGTGAGGAAACCAATCGTGAGGATCAAGGGTGTCCACGGCTGATCTGTCCGCCACGAATCACGCAGGCGGCGGCACCGGTCACGGTCCGGATGGCCATTTCACGCCGGCCCGGTCGGCGGGCGTCGTGCCGCCGAGGGCGCCGGGAGCGTCGGGCTTGACGTTTTCGTCGGTGCTCGTCGCGAACCGGGGTGAAATCGCCGTCCGGGTGATCCGCACACTGCGCGATCTCGGTATCCGGTCCATCGCCGTCTACTCAGACCCCGACGCTGGGGCGCGGCACGTCCGGGAGGCGGATGTCGCGGTGCGGCTGGGCCCGGCGCCCGCGAAGGAGAGCTACCTCAGCATCGAGGCCGTGCTGGAGGCGGCGAGGGTGTCCGGGGCGGAGGCCGTCCATCCCGGTTACGGCTTCCTCGCCGAGAACGCGGCCTTCGTACAGGCCTGTGAGACGGCCGGAGTGCTCTTCATCGGACCGTCGCTCGCCGCGGTGCAGGTGATGGGCAACAAGATCACCGCGCGGCGGACGGTGGCCGAGGTGGGGGTGCCGGGCCGGTCGGCGCCGGGCATGAGCGATGCCGCGATCGCCGAGGCCGCCGGTCAGATCGGCTATCCGGTGCTGCTCAAACCCTCGGCGGGGGGTGGTGGCAAGGGGATGCGCATCGTCCGCGAGCCCGCCCGGCTGCCGGAGGCGATCGCGTCGGCCCGCCGGGAGGCCGCCGCCGGCTTCGGGGATGACACCCTGTACGTGGAGCGGTTCATCACCCGCCCCCGCCACATCGAGGTCCAGATCCTCGCCGACGAGCACGGCAGCGTGCTCCACCTGGGTGAGCGGGAGTGCAGCCTGCAACGGCGCCACCAGAAGATTGTTGAAGAGGCGCCGGCGCCGGCGCTCGACGCGCGGACCAGGGAGCGGCTCGGGGCGGCGGCGGTCGCTGTCGCCAGCGCCGTCGGCTACGTCGGAGCGGGCACGGTCGAGTTCATCCTGTCCGCCGACGCGCCGGACGAGTTCTACTTCATGGAGATGAACACCCGGCTCCAGGTCGAGCATCCGGTCACCGAGCTGGTGACGGGGGTGGACCTGGTCGCCGAGCAGATCCGGATCGCGGCCGGGGAGCCGTTGCGCTTCGGTCAGGCCGACATCCGCCTGACCGGGCACGCGGTGGAGGCGCGGATCTACGCCGAGGACCCCGGGCGGGGATTCCTGCCGACCGGCGGTCGGGTACTGGCTTTCCGGGAACCGGCCGGGCCGGCCATCCGCGTTGACGCCGGCATCGGGGCCGGGGACATCGTGAGCACCACGTACGATCCTATGCTGGCCAAGGTGATCGCCTGGGGTGCGGACCGCGCCGCCGCGATCGCCCGTCTCGACACCGCGCTCGCCGGCACGGTCCTGCTCGGAGTGACGACCAACATCGGCTTCCTGCGCTCGCTGCTCGCCCATCCGGACGTCGTCGCCGGGCGGCTCGACACCGGTCTCGTCGAACGTGATCTCGCCGCCCTCACCCCGGGAGACCTGCCCGGCGAGGCGCTCCTCGGCTACGCCCTGGCCAGGCTGCTGGCATTGCAACCGACCGGTCCGGTGGTCGACCCGTGGGACATCCCCTCCGGCTGGCGGCCCGGTGAGCCCGCATGGCTGACCTGGGACGTCGCCCTGCCCGGTGGGGCAGTACCGTCCGGCGGCCCCGACGGCGCCGGATCTGGCGGCAGCGCGTCACCCGAGAT
>NZ_CDWTMO010000092.1:0-11586 GCF_977946435.1 Frankia sp. CgKIO3
CCGCACCGCCGTCCCACCCCCCGGACCAGCATGCGGCGAACCCTCCTCGGATCCGCCGCGCTGATGCTGCTCGCCGTCGCTGGTACCGCCATCGCCGACGGCCAGGAGAGTATCCAGACACCGGGACCCGTCGCGGTGCCGACGGTGTCCTCGGTCGTCGCCCCGGGCGTTCCGAACGGCGTCCCGGGCCGGCTCACCCCGATGTTCGCCCCGGTCCGGGCGTCCTTGCGCCGTTGATCGTCCGCCCGTTCGAGCCGACCGGGCGAATTCGGGCCGATCCGGGCGGATACGTTCCCCGTCGGCCCGGTCGGGGATGTTCGAACGGGGGTATTCGGACGGGGTAAGCCGTCCCGGGTACCCGGAGGCGGCTGGGGCCGTGAGCTCCGGGGTGTCGCCCGCTCCGCCTCCCGGCGCCAGGCCCTGGCTGGTCGCCTTTGTCCGGCTGTCCGCCCTGGTCGCCGCCGGAAACCGGCGGGACGCATCTTTCCGGTACCTGAAAGACATTTTCTGAGTGTTCTGGAGGAGAGGTCTCGTCTGGCCTGATGTGAGGCTTTACCGTGTTACCCGCTCGGACGCGTCGCGCGTGCTTTCCAGGACGGAACCGGTCGTCGGCGTTCCGCCGTGCCGTGCGACGAGCGAATCGGGGAGGACGTGTGGACGTCAGCGACAACGAGGTGCCTGTCGCGAGCGTGGAACCGGTCGACCCCCCCGTACGGCCCCGACGTCTCGAGCGGTCATCCACGATGCGGTCGGTTCCCGCCGGCCCGGGCCACCGCGCCGATCCTTCCTGCCCCGGCGCCCGGCGAGCCGCGGACCGCGCCGACGCGGCGCCTCCTGCCACCGACGGCGAGCCGCAGACCGATCAGGCCAGCGGCCGGGTCGCGGCGGCGCGCGACGCGACGACCGTCCCCTCGACCGGCGGGACGATACCTGTTAGTCGGCTCCGCCTTCCCGCCGCGTCCCGGCCCAGCACAGCCGGCGGTGCCGGGCCGCGGGTACAGCCCGGGGTGGTCGTCCCCGTGCGGCCGTCGGGACCTGTGCGGCCGTCGGGACCTGTGCGGCCGTCCGGGTCGGAACCGGCGGCCGGGACACGCCGTCCGGAATCGCCTCGTACGGCCTCCACCACCGCGATGACCGGGCCGGCGGCGGAGGAGACCCGGCCCGACCGGCGACCCACGGCCGCCAGGACGCCGGGCACGGGTAGCCCGGCGGCACGCGCTCCTGAGCCGGCCCCGGGAACTCCATCGGCTGCGGGGCCATCGGCTGCGGGGCCGCAGCCGCGGCCCACGGCCCGCGAGGGTGCGACGCCGGAACCCGGGGCGGCGCGGATTCCGGTGCGTCAGCCCGCCCGGCGTCCGCCGACCCTCCCACCCAGTGAGGACAGGCCCGGCTCCGCCCCCGGAGGGCATCGCCACCCCCGGCATTCCGGGCGGGTCGAGGGGGCCGCCGCCGCGACCGACCGCGGGCGCGCTCCGGCTGACGGGAACCCGCGGGAGCCGTCGAGAGACTTGCCGACAGTGACCGCGGTGCGTGGCTTCGGCACGCAGCCGCCGGCCCCACCACCCGCTGCGACGGGCTCCCCGCGGGCGTGGTGGCCGACCTCGACGCCGTATCCGCTGCCCGCGGACTCCGGCGGCGGCTCGAACGGCACGGCGGTCGCCGTGCCGTTCGCCGGCGTCCTGACCGGCCGTCCCGCGCCGCGGGGGCGCCTGGTCGCGCCCGGTCGCCCGGTCGTTCTCGGTCACCGGGTCCTCCTCGCGAGCATCCTGGTCGCGGGTCTGCTGGGCGGGGGGATCGGTGCGCTGCTCGTCTCGATGACCGAGCGCGGCAGCGACCGGCAGGCGTCGGCGGCCCTGCAGGTCGGTACCGCCGCGCCCAGCTCCGACCGCAGGTCGGTCGCGTCGATCGCCGCGACGGCTCTGCCCAGTGTGGTGACGATCGACGCCGGTGGCGGGGGGGCCGGCGATGCCGCGGGCACCGGCTCCGGGGTGATCATCAGCCCGGAGGGGTACATCCTGACGAACAACCACGTCGTGGCGCCCGCGGTCGCCGCCAGAACTCCGATCTCCGTGCGCCGCTACCAGGAGTTCGGCCAGGTCCAGGCCGACCTGGTCGGGCGGGATCCCAAGACTGACCTCGCCGTCCTGCGCATCCCGGCCCCGCAACCCCTGCCGGCGGCGGCGCTCGGCCAGGCCGGCTCGCTGGTCGTGGGAGCGCCGGTGGTTGCCATCGGGGCGCCGTTCGGCCTCGCTGGCACCGTGACGACCGGCGTTGTCAGCGCGCTCGACCGCAATCCCATGGTCCCGGCCGAGAGCGGCACCGACCCCACGGTGCTCATCGGGGCGATCCAGATCGACGCGGCGATCAATCCGGGCAACTCCGGTGGTCCGCTGCTCGACGGCCTCGGCCAGATAGTGGGGATCAATACCGCGATCGCCGCGGTGCCCGGCCATGAGTCCCAGAGCCAGAGCGGCAGCATCGGCGTGGGGTTCGCCATCCCGATCGACTTCGCCCGCTCGGTCGCTCAGGAGATCATCTCGACCGGCCGGGCGACCCACCCGTACCTCGGCGTGTCGGCTGCGACCGTCACCGCCGGCCAGGCGAAGGCCACGGGGACCACGCCGGGTGCTCGCATCGTCAACCTGGCGCCCGGTGGCCCCGCCGAGCGCGCCGGGCTGCGCGTCGGCGACATCATCACGCGGGTGGGCACCAGGGTCATCAGCGGGATGAATGACCTCATCGTTGCCGCCCGGCTCCACCGGGTAGGTGACCGGGTGCCGGTCGCCTACGAACGCGCCGGGGCCACCGCGACCATCCAGCTGACACTGCAGGAACAACAGCGCTGAGCTGCAGGCATCTTTTCGTTGCCCGCGAGCTCCTTGCCCGTAACACCGGGAGAGGTACGCTCAGCGCGTGTTCAACGGTGTCGGGTGGGGTGAAGTCGTCGTCTTGCTCCTGATTGGGCTGTTCGTCTTCGGCCCGGACAGGTTGCCCAAGGCCGCCAGGGACGCGGGACGCGTGCTGCGTCAGCTGCGCCAGATGGCCAACGGCATGCGTAACGATCTCAGGTCCGAGCTGGGCCCGGAATTCGCCGATCTGGATATCCGGGACCTGCATCCCAAGACCTTCGTCCGCAAGCACCTGTTCGAGGACGATCCGGTTCTGCCGCCATACCTCACCAAGCGGACCTCGCTCGACTCGCTGCTCCTCGGTGACGATCCGCCCGCGGTGCCGTCACTGACCAAGTCCTCGCTGCCGAGAGATCCCGCGGCCAAGGACCCGGCTCGTCCCGGCGCCGAGGCCGCGGTCCCGGCGGCGCCGCCCGGTCCGGTGTCTCCCATGCTGTCGAAGGTCTCGCCGAGCAAGGCCTCCGCCGCCCGGGGCGTGCCGGCGCAGCCGGCACGGAGCGACGGCCCGGCGACAGAGGTGCCCTTCGACTCGGACGCCACCTGAGCCGACCCGACGCCACCTGAGGTTCGGCGCCGCCGTCGGCTCGAGGACCCGCCCCGGTGCGGGATCAGCCGGGGCCGGGCTCGCGTCGATCAGGCTGCGCGAACCCGGACGGCCGGCCGATCGTAGGTGTTCAGCGCCCCACCGGCGTGAGGTTGAGGCTGCGTCCGGCGAGCCCACGGGAGCGGTAGGTGAGCCGGCCTGCCACCGCGTCCAGGGCCTTGCCCGCCTCGCTGTCCGGCTCGCCGATGACCAGTGGCACGCCGTTGTCGGCGCCTTCCCGGAGCCGGACGTCTACCGGGATCTGGGCCAGCAGCGGTACGTCATGACCGAGCACCCTGGTCAGCCGCTCGGCCACCGCCGCCCCGCCGCCGGAGCCGAACACGTCGACCCGCTCGCCGCAGTGCGGGCAGGGCAGCCACGCCATGTTCTCGACGACCCCGACCACGTTCTGCCGGGTCTGCACGGCGATGGTCCCGGCCCGCTCGGCGACCTCGGTGGCCGCCAGCTGCGGGGTCGTGACCAGCAGCAGTTCGGAGGACGGCACCAGCTGGGCCAGAGAGATGGCGATGTCACCGGTGCCGGGCGGCAGGTCGAGGAGAAGGACGTCCAGGTCACCCCAGAAGACGTCCGACAGGAACTGCTCCAGGGCACGGTGCAGCATCGGTCCGCGCCAGGTCACCGGCTGGTTGCCACGCGTGAACATCCCGGTGGAGATGACTCGCACCCCGTGCGCCTGGGGCGGCATGATCATCTTTTCGACCTGGGTGGGCGGGCGGTCGATGCCCAGCATGCGGGGCACGGAGTGCCCGTAGATGTCGGCATCGAGCACACCGACCGACAGGCCCGAACGGGCCATCGCGGCGGCCAGGTTCACGGTGATCGAGGACTTGCCGACGCCGCCCTTGCCGCTGGCGACGCCGTAGACCCTGGTGGTCGAGCCCGGTTGGGCGAAGGGAATCGCCTTGGGGGCGTTGCCCCCCCGCAGTTTCGCGTGCAGGGCACCGCGTTGCTCGTCCGACATGACCTGCAGATCGACGCGGACCTCGCGGACGCCCTTGACCGCGCTGACGGCTCGACTGACCCGATTGATGATCTCGTCGCGCATGGGGCAGCCGGACACGGTGAGCAGGATCCCGACGTCGACCGAGCCGTCGTCGAGCACGCGAACCGACGAGACCATGTCCAGCTCGGTGATGGGACGACCGATCTCGGGATCGTGCACCGTCGCCAGAGCCGACTGGACCGCGTCGGGGGAAGGCCGGGATAGGGACAAGGGAAACCTCAGTCACAGGTTGGTATCAGGTGCGGCCCGCCGGGCCGCCTGTGGGTCCACGATAGCCCGCGGGGGACGTGACGGTGCCGGCTCACAATCCCCGTCTGCCGTGTTCGGCGGACCGGGGAGCGTGCCCCGCCCTGTCGGCTTCACGACGGGTGCGGAGCGTGCCCATCGCCATGACCAGGGGTGATTGTGTCCTGGTATGTGCCTGGTATGTGTCCCGGTGACGGAGGCGGCTGCTTGGGACGGTTTTGCGGGCGGGCCGCGACGTAGGCTGATCGTGCGGGGGCGGGAGGACACGATGGCAGTCGAAGAGATGTTCGGCGCCAGCTCCGAGACCGGCGAGGACTGGGTCGACGAACATGGGATGCGGGCCTGGCGTGAGCTGCTGCACTCCCATGCCCACGTGACCCGGGTCCTCGAGGCCGAGCTCGAGGCGGCTCACCGGCTTCCCTTGGCCTCGTACGACGTGCTGGTCCAGCTCGCCGAGGCCCCGAACGGCGAGTTGCGGATGAGCGAACTCGCCCAGGCGGTGCTGCTCTCCCGCAGCGGTCTCACCCGGTTGGTCGACCGGCTGGAACGGGAGGGACTGGTCGCCCGGCACGTGCTCTCCCACTTCAGCCGAACCGAGCAGGACCTGCTCGCCGAGCTGCTGGGCCGGCTGAGCCCGCCGAGGCCGGGTGGCAACGGCCGGGGGCGGCGCGGACGCCTGAGCGGCCACGGCCTGCCGGCAACCGCACCCCGGCCGGCACCCCCGCCGGCACCGTGGCCGGTCATCCGGACGCGATGATCGGGACCGCCCCCCGCGCGGCGGAGACCAACGCCTCGTAGGCCTCCCGGGAGGTGGTCTCGGCCCCGAGCCCCTGAGGCTTGCTGGCGCCGTGGAAGTCACTGGAACCGGTCGCCACCAGCGAGAGCTCGGCAGCGAGGCCACGTAGCCGGCGCCGCTCGACGGGTAGGTGATCGGGGTGATCGACCTCGAGGCCGGTCAGGCCCGCCTTCGCCATCGCCTCGATCACCTCGGGACCGACCGTGACGCCGCGCCTGCTCGCGAACGGGTGCGCGAACACGCTCACCCCGCCGGCGCCGTGGATGAGGCGAAGCGCCTCCCAGACGTCCGGCTGCTCCTTGCCCGCCCAGTACGGTCCGCCCGCGCCGATCCACCGGTTGCTGAACGCGGCCGCCACCTCGGGGATCAGCCCGGTCTCGACCATGACCGCGGCGATGTGGGGCCGGCCCACCGTGCCGGCCGCCAGCTCCAAGACCCGTTCCCAGCGCACCGGATGCCCGTCCGCGGTGAGCCGGTCGACCATCCGACGGGCCCGGGTGGCGCGATGTTCTCGCACCCGGGCCCGGGTCGCCGCGAACGCCGGCTCGGCCGAGTCGAACAGGTAGGCCAGCACGTGCAGGGATACCCAGGCACCTGCTACCTCGACCTGGCAGGAGATCTCGGCGCCCGGCACCAGGGTCAGCCCGGCCGGCAGGGCCGCGGCCGCGCGGCCGATGCCCGCGATGGTGTCGTGGTCGGTGAGCGCGAGGACCGACAGGCCCTGCCCGGCCGCGAGCCGGACGAGGTTCTCCGGTGACTCCAGGCCGTCCGAGGCGGTCGAATGGGTGTGCAGGTCGATGGCCACCCGCTCCATAATGCTTCATAGTGGCAGCTTTTCGCCGCGCGGCGATGATGTGGGCGGCGGGCGGGCGGGAGGTGAGGCCTACAGGTCCAGATCGGTCAGGACCAGCACCCGCTCCTCGGTGAGGTCGGTCATGGCCGAGCGGACCCCCTCCCGCCCGATGCCGGAACCCTTCGTCCCACCGTAGGGCATCTGGTCGGCCCGGTACGACGGGACGTCGCCGATGACGACCCCTCCGACCTGGAGCTCCCGGTGGGCGCGGAACGCGGTGGCCAGGTCGTGGGTGAACACCCCGGCCTGCAGGCCGTAGGCGCTGTCGTTGATCCGGGCGAAGCCCTCGTTGACGCCGTCGACCGCCGCCACGACGATCACTGGGCCGAAGACCTCCTCGCCTACCACCTTGGCGGTGAGCGGAACGTCGGTCAGTACGGCCGGGCTGAGACTCGTGCCGTGGCGCGTCCCGCCGCAGACGACTGTCGCCCCCGCCTCGACGGCCTCGATGATCCACGCTTCGACCCGTTCCGCCGCCGCGACGTCGATCAGCGGCCCCACGTCGGTGGCCGGGTCGGCCGGATCCCCGTCGTGCAGCGCCCGCACGGCGGCGACGATCTCGGCGAGCAGCTCGTCGATGATCGTGCGGTCTGCGTAGACCCGCTGCACGGCGATGCACGACTGGCCGGCCTGGTAGTTGGCGAACAGGGCGATGCGGCCGGCGGCCCGGGCCAGGTCGGCGGGAGCCGCGTAGTCGGCGGCGACCAGCACCGCCGCGTTCCCGCCGAGTTCGAGGACCACGTGCTTGCGGGGGACCGCGTCGCGGATGGACCAGCCCACCGGGCCGGAACCGGTGAAGGACACCACAGGCAGCCGAGGGTCTGCGACGAGCGGGCCGAGGCGGTCGTTGGGGATCGGGAGGACCGACCACGACCCCTCGGGCAAGCCGGCGTCGGCGAGCAGGTCGCCGAGGAACAGCGCCGACAGCGGCGTGCGCGGGGCCGGCTTCACGATGATCGGCGCGCCGACCGCCAGCGCCGGCGCCACCTTGTGGGCGACCAGGTTGAGCGGGAAGTTGAAGGGGGTGATGCCCAGCACGGGCCCGCGGGGGAAACGCCGGGTGAGCGCGAGCCGTCCCTCCCCGGTGGGATCGGTGTCCAGCCTGGTCAGCTCTCCGGCGAAGCGCCGGGCCTCCTCCGCCCCCCAGCGGAAGGTGGAGCTCGCCCGGGCCACCTCGGCACGCGACCAGGTCAGCGGCTTACCGCTCTCCGCGGTGATGAGACGGGCCAGTTCGTCGCCCCGACGGGCGATCTCCTTCGACACGGCGGCGAGCGCGCCGGCGCGGACGTGGGCCGGCAGCGCCGCGAACGCTGGCGCGACCGCCGCCGCGGCGGCCACGGCCGTCTCAACCTGGTCGGGGTCCGGCTGCGCGACGACGGCGACCTCCGCGCCGTCGAACGGGTGCCGGACGGTGGTCGCCGCCGGCCCGGTGGCCGGCTTGCCTGCCAGCCAGAACGGCGTCGGCTCGCTCATCGCACGGATGACCGGTCGGCGCGGGCGGCCGTCGGGCCGCCTGCCGTCGGGCCGCCTGCCGTCGTCATCACCATCGAGCTCATTCTAGGCGCCCGTGCGGGCGGGGTGCCGGCGGCGCGCCCGGTCCCGCCCGAGGACCACCGACCGGATCCCGGCGGCGGGGGACGATGGCCAGGCCAGGCCAGGCCAGGGCCGCGGCGCGGATGGCCGTGGCCGTGGACAGGGTATGTGCGCAGGCAGACGATCAGGTAGGAGCCGACGATGACCATTCCTAACCAAGCGGCGACCGGAACCGGCCTGCCCGCCACCGGCGGCCCGCGGCTGCCCCAGGAGCTGCGTCTGTACACCGAGATCCCCGGCCCGCGGTCCCGGGCACTCGCCACGCGTCGCGCCGGCGCCGTGGCCCGCGGGGTCGGTGAGACCTTCCCGGTCTACGCGCACGCGGCGGGCGGCGGGGTCGTGGTCGACGTGGACGGCAACTCGCTCATCGACTTCGGTTCGGGGATCGCGGTGGTCAGCGTCGGCAACGCCGCGGACGAGGTCGTCGAGGCCGTGCACGAGCAGATTGGCCGGTTCACCCACACCTGCTTCATGGTGACGCCGTACGAGGGCTATATCGCCGTCTGCGAGGCGCTGAACCGGCTGACGCCGGGTACCCACGAGAAGCGCTCGGCATTGTTCAACTCCGGAGCGGAGGCCGTCGAGAACGCCGTCAAGATCGCGCGTAGTGCGACCGGCCGGGACGCGGTCGTCGTCTTCGAGCACGCCTACCATGGCCGGACGAACCTGACGATGGCGATGACCGCGAAGTCGATGCCCTACAAGAGCGGGTTCGGGCCGTTCGCGCCCGAGGTCTACCGGATGCCGCTGGCGTATCCCTACCGCTGGCCGACCGGTCCCGACCGCTGCGGGGAGGAGGCCGCCGAGCGGGTGATCGAGCTCGTGCGGGACGAGATCGGAGCCGCGTCCGTCGCCGCGATGGTCATCGAGCCGATCCAGGGGGAGGGCGGTTTCATCGTCCCCGGGACCGGGTTCCTGCCCCGCCTCGCCGAGTTCTGTACGGCTTCGGGGATCGTGTTCGTGGCGGACGAGGTGCAGACCGGGTTCGCCCGGACCGGGACGATGTTCGCCTGCGAGCACGAAGGTGTCGTCCCGGATCTCATCGCCACCGCCAAGGGCATCGCCGGCGGCTTGCCGCTCGCGGCCGTCACCGGCCGTCCGGAGATCATGGATGCCCCCCAGGCCGGCGGGCTCGGCGGCACCTACGGGGGGAACCCGGCGGCCTGCGCTGCGGCTCTCGCCGCGATCGACCTCATCGAGTCCGTGGGCTTGGCCGGCCGGGCCCGCCGGATCGGCGAGATCGCCCTGCCCCGCCTGCACGCGTTGCGCGAGCGGTACGACTTCGTCGGGGACGTCCGGGGGCGGGGCGCGATGGTCGCCCTGGAGCTGGTCCGGGGCGCCGGCGACGACAGCCCGGACAAGGTTCTCACCGCCGCCGCGGCCGCGGCCTGCCATCGTCGCGGCCTGATCGTGCTCACCGCGGGCACCTGGGGCAACGTGCTCCGGCTGCTGCCACCGCTGGTGATTGAGGAGTCGTTGCTGCTGGCCGGCCTCGATCTCCTCGACGGGGCGTTCGCGGAGCTCGCGGCGCGCCGTCAGCCTCCCTTCCCGGCCCGCCCGGAGGCGTGACGGAGGGCTGGAGGGTGACGGAGGGGTGGCGCACCCGGCTGTTCGGCACATCTGCTCAGGTGGGGCGATTGCGGGTGGAAACCTGGTGGGGCGATTGCGGGTGGAAAGCCGAGGGCATACCGGTGCCGGAGTGCCGATGTTCGGCGACATCTCCACCTACGCCAGGAGGCGCCCGGTGACCATTGCTGCGGCCTGCCCGCGCTGTCTCGGACCGCTGCGTCCACCCGATCTGTGGAGCAGCCAGTGGCGGTGTGACGATCACGGGGAGGTGAGTCCCTACCGCACTGCGGTGTCGTCGCGGGAACAGGCGCTCCACGCGCTGTCGAGGACCTCGACGGTCCCGGTCTGGTTGCCGCAGCCGATGCCGGTCCACTGGTACGTCAGCGGTGTCGGCTGGGCCGGTGACGAGCGTACCGGGCCGCGTGCTACGGCAGTCGCCGCCGCCGGGCCCTCCCCGTTGGGCGGGCCGGCCGAGATGGTGCTTGTCGCCGAGGCGCCTCGGGTGGGACTCGGCGCCCGGCTCGCGGGCATCAGCGGTCCCGATCCCGAACCGCTGCCCGGCGTACCGGAGGCGAAGGTCGAGGCCGCCGGGCATCCCACGGCGTTGTGGCCGCTGGTCGTATCCCCCGATCGGGCGGCGTTCGTCGGGGAGGCCCGGGGGGTGTGGCTGTGGCTGGTGCTCTGGCCGGCCGACGCGGCCCTGCTCCTGCTGGAACACCTCGTGCTGCGGGACCTGCGCGACGATCCGCAGCTCGGCGGGCGGTCGTTCTTCGGCGCCTCAAGCCAGCATCTGTCCGCGGGGTCGCTGCCCGGGCGGTGAGCCGCCATGGTCACGGGATTTCGGTCACGGAACCCCGGCCCCGGAACCCCGGCCGCTGGGGGACTTTGGTGCACCCGCCCGTAAGCTCGCTCACCATGACGGACGCCGCTGCCTCCCGCACACCCTTCTGGGGAAGCCTCGGTACGGTGGCGCCGCAGCCGGTCCGGGTCGAACCCGCCGAGGTCGACCGTTACCGGCTGGCCGTGATCGTCAACCCGAGCGCGGGTCACGGGCGGGCGATGCGGATGCTCGACGGCGTCCGCGCCGAGCTCGCGCGCTGGGCACGGGACGTCCGGGTTACCCCGACCCGCGACCTCGCCCATGCGGACGATCTCGCGGCGGCGGCCACCGCCCAGGGCCGGGTCGTGGTCGCGCTCGGGGGCGACGGCCTAGCCGGCGCGGTGGCAGGGGGGGTGGCCCGCTGCGGCGGCGTGCTCGCGGTGCTCCCCGGCGGGCGCGGCAACGACTTCGTGCGTGGTCTCGGCCTGCCCCGCGACCCGTGCCGCGTCGCGGCCGGGCTCGCGCACGCCCGGGAACGCCGGGTCGACCTGCCCGAGGTCGGCGGCCGGCCGTTTCTCGGGATCGCGAGCGTCGGCTACGACTCCGACGTCCAGGTGATCGCCAACCGGGCCCGGTGCCTGCGCGGCCAGCAGGTCTACACCTACGCGGCGCTGCGGGCGCTGGCTGCCTGGCGCCCGGCGCGCTTCACGGTGACGGTGGACGACCTCGCACCTCGGGACCTGGTCGGGTGGACGGTCGCGGCGGCGAACTCGGCGTATTACGGCGGCGGGATGCGGTTCGCCCCGGGGGCGGACATCGCCGACGGGCTGCTGGACGTCCTGCTGATCTCGCGCACCTCCCGCCTGACGTTCCTGGCGCTGTTCCCGCGGGTGTTCTCCGGGCATCACGTCGACACCCGGCACGTGCGGGTGCTGCGGGCCCGGCGGGTGCGCGTCGAGGCCGACCGGCCCTTCGCCGTCTACGCCGACGGCGATCCGCTGGCGTCGCTGCCGGCGGAGATTGTCGTGCGCCCCGGTGCCCTGCGGCTGCTCGTGCCGGTTATTCCGGGGTCCTGAAGCCGGATTCCGGCGCCGGGCGGTCGGGTTCGGCCGCGGTGGGTTCGGCCGGGTCCGCGGTCTCGGGCCTCGGCGTGGTCTCGGGGGTCGCATGGTAGTCGATGCGGCCGGCTGCCT
>NZ_CDWTMO010000092.1:11741-16648 GCF_977946435.1 Frankia sp. CgKIO3
TACCTTCGGGAACCAGAAGTAGGTGCCGCCGAAGGCGGCGAACACCACGGTCCCGAAGACGACGTAGTGGAAGTGGCCGACGACGAAGTAGCTGTCGCTGACGTGGAAGTCGATCGGCGGGCTGGCCAGCAGCACCCCGGTCAGGCCACCGAACAGGAAGGTCACCAGGAAACCGACCGCGAATAGCATCGGCGTCTCGAAGGTGAGCTGCCCGTGCCACATCGTGCCGATCCAGTTGAAGAACTTGATCCCGGTCGGCACCGCGATGAGGAACGACATCAGCGCGAAGAAGGGCAGCAGCACCGCGCCGGTGACGAACATGTGGTGCGCCCACACCACGACGGACAGGGCTCCGATGCCGATGGTGGCGAAGACCAGGCCCTTGTAGCCGAACAGCGGCTTGCGGGAGAAGACCGGCAGGATCTCGCTGATGACGCCGAAGAACGGCAGGGCGATGATGTAGACCTCGGGGTGGCCGAAGTACCAGAACAGGTGCTGCCAGAGCAGTGCGCCGCCGTTGGCGGCGTCGAACACGTGCGCGCCGAAGCGCCGGTCGGCCTCCAGGGCGAGCAGCGCCGCGGCGAGCACGGGGAAGGCGATCAGCACGAGGATCGAGGTCGCCAGGAAGGTCCAGCAGAAGATCGGCAGCCGGAACATCGTCATGCCCGGGGCCCGCATCGTCAGGATCGTTGTGATCATGTTGACGGCGCCGAGGATGGTACCGACACCGGAGACCGCGAGACCCACGACCCACAGGTCGGAGCCCACTCCCGGCGAGTACACCTTGCTGTTCAATGGCGAGTAGGCGAACCAGCCGAAGGACGCGGTGCCGTCCGGGGTCAGGAACCCGAAGATCACCGCCAGGCTGCCGAACAGGAAGAACCAGTAGGACATCGCGTTCAGCCGCGGGAATGCCACGTCCGGCGCGCCGATCTGCAGCGGCACCAGGAAGTTCGCGAACGCGAACGCCAGTGGGGTGGCGAACATGAGCAGCATCAGTGTGCCGTGCAGCGTGAAAAACTGGTTGTACTGCTCGTTGGAGAAGTACTGCAGCCCCGGGCGGGCGAGTTCCGCCCGCATCATCACGGCCAGGACACCGGCGAAGAGGAAGAACCCGAACGACGTGACGGCGTACAGGATGGCGATGTCTTTGTGGGACGTCGTCCGCAGATAGCCGAGCAAAGGGGTACGTGGCCTGGTGTGCGCGGCGATGACATCCACCGGCTGCGTCCCGCTATCCGCTGCTCCGCCCGGTTCTCTCGGTTGGTGTAGAATTGTCACGTTCGGCTCCCGATGTTCGTCGTCCGCACGGCGCCAGAATGCGCGTGGAAAGCGGCGGACGGGCCGGGGAAAGGCTAACGTGGCGACCGGTGTCCTGGCCGTAGAACCGTCGAGTTTCTTCGGATTTATTCGCGATGCGCAGGCCGGCGAGGCCACCCGGTGGAGGTCATCCGGTGGTCGAATTCCCGTGCCTTTTCCGATGAATCGGGTGGAAAGCGGTCGGCAGTGCGGGCCGGCAGGGCCGGAGCGTGCTGTCGCCGCACACTCGCTCTCAGGCCGGCCGCGCGCCGGGCCGCCCGTTCTCGACCACCCAGGTGGCATCCGTGGACGTGGGCGAGTGGTGAGTGGTGATGTCGGCAACGACCCGCATGTCCGCGCGCCATTCGTCCGGGGTGACGCGAACGCGCGTGTAACCTCGCCGGTCACCGCGAAAATACCGGACATGCGGGTTGAGCCGGGCATTGTTCCGCCGGACGAAGTCCTCGCTGACGAGGAAGAAGGCCGAGCTGATCGAGGTGCAGACGAACTCCGTCGCGACGACCGGCGTCTCGGGCCGGTCGAAATCGACCCGGAGGTCGTTCACCCAGGCGCAGTGGATGTCACCGGAGAGCACCACCGGGTTGCGCACGCCGCTGTCGCGGATCTCCGACAGCAACCGGGCCCGGTAGGGGCCGTACCCGTCGTTCTGATCCAGGTTGGCCAGCCGTGGTCCCTCGCCGAGGGGTAGCTGCCCGTTCAGCTGGGCCAGCATCGTCTGCTGGGCGAGGACGTTCCAGCGGGTCCGCGACGTGGTCAGGCCGTCGCGCAACCAGCGTTCCTGGGCGGTGCCGGCCATCGTGCCGGCCGTGTTGTCCCGGCCCAGGGCGGCGAGCCCGATGCCCTGCGGGGAGCCGCCGGGCTGCCTGGTCCGGTACTGCCGGGTGTCCATGACGTTGAACGTCACCAGGTTCCCGAACGCGAACCGCCGGTAGATCCGCATGTCGGGCGATCCCGGATTCAGCTCCGCCCGGATCGGCATGTGTTCGTAGTACGCCTGGTAGGCGGCGGCACGCTGGCGGGCGAACGCCGCGGGATCCTGCCGTTGCTTCCCGGTGTCGCCGGCCTCGTCGACCAGCCCGGCGTAGTTGTTCTCGACCTCGTGGTCGTCCCAGGTGACGACCCAGGGGGCCACGTGATGAGCGGCCTGCAGGGCAGGATCGGACTTGTACTGGCCGTACCGGTTGCGGTAGTCCGCCAGCGTCTGGAGTTGGTCCAGGCCGGGCCGCTGCGGGGTGGTGTGCCGCCGGTCCGGATAGGTGCTCCTCGGGTCATACTCGTAGATGTAGTCGCCGACGTGGACGACGAGGTCCGGCGCGTCGGCGGCGATGCCGTCGAAGGCCGGCCAATACCCGTTCTGGAAGTCCTGGCATGAGGCCAGCGCGAAGGTCAGGGCACCGCCGGCCGATTCCGGTCCCCTCCCGGGGGCTGCGGCCGTCCGGGTCCGGCCGACCGGACTGAGCACGGTGCCGGCACGGAACCGGTAGAAGTAGTCACGCTCCGGCGCGAGTCCGCGGACGTCGACGTGGACGGAATGCGCGAACGCCGCCTGCGCGGTCTGCGTGCCGGCGCGCACCACATCGCGGAAACCCTCGTCCGTCGCGATCTGCCAGTCGATCTCAATGTCCCGCGTGGGCATGCCGCCGCCCTCGGTCGGCCTCGGTGCGAGCCGGGTCCAGAGGATGACGCCGTCCGGCAACGGGTCGCCGCTGGCGACCCCGAGCCCGAAGATCCCGTCGGTGACGCCCGCGATCGGGGTGGGCGTCCGCAGGGCCGGCGCGGGGGTCGGGATCGAACCGCCGGAACCGCCGCAGGCCGCCAGGCTCGCCCCGCCCAGCGCGGCGCCCCCCAGCCCGAGGCCGCCGAGCAGGACGGCACGGCGGCGTGGACCGGCCCCCGGGTTCGTCCCGTGGCCGGACCGGGCGGCGGCGCGAGGACCGGTACCCGGATCGGCGCGTGCCGACGGATCGGTGCCGGCCGGTCGACCAGTCTGACCGGTGGCGGCTGACGGCGAGGGCGCCCGCGGGAATCGGCGGGAACGCGGAGAACCGGCCGCGGCGTCACGGATCACAATTAGATGAGAGTAGTCACGGGTCACAACTAGATGAGAGTAGTGGAAACGGATGAACCCGCGGCCCGTTCACGACGGATCCACCCCCCGTGCCGGGAGTCAGCCGAGATCGACCTCCCGGCGGCCGGGGTCGCGCAGATCCGTCCCGGCCGCCAGCCACCGCTGATGCAGCGTGTCTGGGCCGTGCACCCGCTTGTAGGCGGACTCGTTGGGGGTCATCGGAAGCAGGGGGAGAAAGCGGACGGGTGCGAGCCCGGTGGCGAGATCGGGGATGAGCCCGCCGGGCTCGCCGACGAGCACCGCGGTGAACGGGGCGCCGTCCCAGAGCGGTTCCCCGAGATCCAGGCCGGACCCGGGAGCCACCGGACGGCCCTCGACCGTCGGGACGGCGGCCAACACGGCCAACCGCCGCAGCACGCTGTCGCGCCGCCCGCGCAGGGACAGCACGAGTTCGGCCCGCGGGCCGGCGGGATCGCGCACGGTCGCCGCCGCCGCCGTCATCGGCTCCCGGGACATGCCCAGGGTGAGATAGCGGACGACGCCCGCTCGGTCCGGGCCGAACCGCAGCACCTCGATCTGGTCGGTGCCGAGGAACGTGACCCCGGCCCGACCGGTGCCCGGTCCGAAGGCCGCCGCCGCATGCTCCTCGACCGATCGCAGGATCGCGCTGTCGCTCACCAGGCCGATGCCCCGCCACGTTGTTCCATACCCGCGATCGTATGGTCGGCAGTGATCCCGGGAACCGTGGTGGCCGGCGCGGGAGTTATCGTGGTGCGACGTTGGAGGGGTTCATGGCACAGGTGCTTACCAAGGGCGGCAACGCTGCGTTGCCCACCACCGACGTCCGGGTCGAGATCGCCTCGTCGAGTCCGCTGGACATCGCGGCGATCCTGGTGACCATCCACGGCAAGGTGCGCACCGATGACGACTTCGTCTTTTTCAACCAGCCGACAGGTCCCGGGGTGCGTCTCGTACCGCCGTCCGTGCTGGAGTGCACGTTGGCCGCGGTCCCGCCGGAGATTGACAAGGTGGTCGTCACCGGGAGTCTCGACGGCAGCGGGCCGGCGACCTTCGCCGCCCTGCGCGGCCTGAGCATTGTGGTGCGGGACGCGCGTGGCGGCGCCGAGTTCGCCCGCTTCGATCCGTTCGGGCTGAGCAGCGAGACGGCGCTGATTCTCGTCGAGCTCTACCGGCGCGCCGGGGCCTGGAAGGTGCGGGCGGTCGGCCAGGGCTACGCCTCGGGGCTGGCCGGCATCGCGATCGACTTCGGCATCACCGTAGACGACCCCGGCACTTCCGGCACTTCCGGCGTCCCCGACCCCGCCGAGGCCGCGACGCAGGTCGTGCAGCCACCCGTGGCCCCGCCCCACCCGCAGGCCGCCCCGGCGCCGTACGGCACGCCCCCGGGCGGCCGGCAGTGGGGACCGCCGCCCGCGCCACCCGTTCCGTCCGCGCCGACCCCGGCGGGGGGCCCGCAGTGGGGCCCGCCGCCTCCGCCCGCTCAGCCGCAGTGGGGGAC
>NZ_CDWTMO010000093.1:0-16284 GCF_977946435.1 Frankia sp. CgKIO3
GCGCGGGGGGAACCGCCGGGCACGGGGGCACGGGTGGAATCGGCAGCGCCCACTGGTCCGCCGCGGCCGGCGGGCCGGCGGAGGGCTCGGCGGCCTTCACCTCGCGCTGGCGGCCGAGCGAGCCCGTCACGGTGGGGACTCCGTTCCTCACCGAGTCCACCGAGTCCACCGAGTCCGCCAGCCGCCCGCTGACCGAGGGATCGGAAGGATCCGATCCCCTGGTCGATGCCACGGTGCTGGTCGTCGACGACGACGTCCGCAACGTCTTCGCGCTCACCAGTGCGCTGGAGATGTACGGCATGCGGGTCCTCTACGCCGACAACGGTCATGATGCGATCCGTATGCTGCAGCAGGACACCCCGCCCGTGCACCTCGTGCTGATGGATGTGATGTTGCCGGGCATGGACGGCAATGAAACGACCTCGATGATCCGTGACATGCTGGCGTTCGCGGATCTTCCGATCTTGGTGCTGACTGCCAAGGCCATGCCGGGAGACCGGGAGAAGAGCATCACCGCCGGGGCCACCGACTACATCACCAAGCCCGTGGATCTGGACCATCTCCTCGGGGTGATGCGGTCGTATCTGTATTGATCAGATCGCGTATGGTGCGCATCGGGTGGCTATCGGTGGGGCGGTGAGATGCCGTCGGGAGCGATCAGTGATCGTGGAGGGGTGGCGACGCCCACCACGGGTCGGTAGGGCGATCGCGAAGGAGGAGGCAGGCGGGTGACCGAGCGGACCAGCGGTTCCGTCGACGGCGAAGGTGGGCCGAGCACGGAACGGCCCCGCAGCAAGATCCTGCTGGTCGACGATCGAGCGGACAACCTGATGGCCTTGGAGGCGATTCTCGCCTCGCTGGATCAGGATCTCGTCACGGCGTCGTCGGGTGAGGAAGCTCTCAAGCGTCTTCTGGTGGACGACTTCGCGGTGATCCTGCTGGACGTCCAGATGCCGGGGATGGACGGTTTCGAGACAGCGCACCGGATCAAGCAACGGGGGCGTACCCGAGACACTCCGATCATCTTTCTGACGGCGATCGACCGCGAGCCGCACCACGCGTTCCGCGGCTACGCTGTCGGCGCGGTCGACTACATCGCGAAGCCTTTCGACCCCTGGTTGCTCCGGGCCAAGGTCAGCGTCTTCGTCGAGCTGTTCGAGAAGAACGAGCGGCTGGCCGAGCTGGTCCACCAGCGTGTTCGCGACTTTGATTTGATGACGGAGATCGCGGAGCGGCTGATTGCGTTGGACGTCCTGTTGGAGGGCAGCGGCCGCAGCTCCGCCGAGGAGACCCTCGCGGCGGCCGGGGCCGAGGTCCGCGGACTCGTCGCTCGGTTGCAGCCCTTCGCTCGGCCGACGAACGCCTGATCGTCCACGGCGCCGGCCGGCGCCCGCCGGCGGGCGCCGGCCTCCCGCCAGCATTATGCGGGATGGCGTGGGTGCGGCTGCTCGACCACTACAAGGGGGCGCCCGGCCCATGGCCCGCGCCGATAACATGAATTTGTCGACCAGATCCGCCGCCGTGCCGGCACGGCCGGTTTGTGTAGTCGTAGGAGGTTTCGTCATATGGCGATATCCCGGCGCAACCTCCCTGGGCTCACTGGGACTGATCTCCAGACTATCGGTCCGTATACAGTTGAACGGAAGCTAGTCGACGCCAGGACAGGACCGGTGTTTCTTGCACGTAACGGCGAGGCGCGTCCGGTCCTCGTCAAGACGATCACCGCGCCCTTCGGGCGGGACACAGAGTTCCGTCGGCGCCTGCGCGTCGACCTCGACAACATCCGCCGGTTGGCGCCGTCCTGCCTCGCCGCCATCCTCGACCTCGACACGGGCGCTCGCCCCCCCTACGTCGTCGCGGAGTTCATCGACGCCCCGACTCTCGCCGCAACCGTCGCCGACGGCGGAGCGTTGTCCGGACCGGACACCCACCGGCTCGCCGTCGGGCTGGCGACGGCTCTGGCCGCACTGCACGAATCGGAAATTTTCCTCGGCGATCTGAAGCCTATCAATGTGGTTCTTTCCGAGCGGAGGCTGCGGCTGATTGACTTCGGGCTCTTCCGAGCGATGAATGCGGTAAGCATGAATAATCCGGGCGGACCGCCGTCCGGTATCGGCACACTTGCGTTCATAACGCCCGAACAGGTTCTCGGACAGACCGCCACCGTCGCATCGGATGTCTTTACCTGGGGCAGCGTGCTGTTATTCGCCGTGACCGGCCAGCCGCCATTCGGTGCCGGAACGCCCCGGGTCCTGCTGCAGCGGGCCGTCTACGCGGAACCCGACCTGTCCGTGTTCAGTCCGGAGCTGCGCGAGCTGGTCGCGGCGGCGATGCGCAAGGACCCGAAGCGCCGGCCGGCCGCGGCCGAACTGCTCGAACAGCTGGTGGCCCATCCGACACGAAGCAGCGAGGCGGAGCCTGCGGTCGAGCCCACCCGGCGTCTCGCCCTGCCGGCGGGTGTCATCGAGACGCCGGTCCCGGTGCAGACGAGGCGGGCGGCCGAGTCCGAGTCGAAACCGGAGGTCGTAGGCACGAGCGACCTCGCTGCCCCTGCCATCGGTGCCATACACGGCCTCGAGATCGTGCTCGAGGCCGCGACTGAGACCGAGGCCGTGCTCGAGACCAGGGCGGTACGTGGGGCCGGGCCGGCCGCGGAGATCACGGCCGTCCCGCCGGCCGCCGCGGTCGCCCTCAGCGCCGTCCGTACCGGAGCAGAGCCGCGGATGCGTCCGTCGTCTCCCGGTCCGTCGGCCTCCGTGGCCGGTGCGCCTGCCCCACAGCCCACCGCGGCCGCGAGCGCGCGCGCAAGCCACGTCCAGGAGAAAACCGGGAACGTCTCCGCCTTATCGTCATCATCGTCACCGCGGGATCACCTGGACCGCGGGTGGCTCCGACGCGTGCTCTCGATTGGCGTGGCGGCCTCGGTGCTCGTCCTCCCGACCGTTGTGATCGTCGATACGCTGCGGGAGCGCAGCGCGGCGGCCACGTCGCGCGAGGCGGCCCGTGGCGCGATGCGCCTTCTCGACCGGGAACCGGATCTCGCCGGTCAACTCGCCGTCTCGGCCTACCGCACGGCTCCGACCTCGGCCGCGGCGGAGGCGCTGGTCAATGCGAGCGTCCGGCAGATCGGGCCGGCGACGGGAGCGATCCGCGATCTGCTGATCACCCCGGATGGTCGATATCTAATTATCATCGGTGACTTCGGCGGGTCGGTGTGGAGCATCATCGGTCCTGGCCGGGTGCGTCACGTTACCGACCTGCCCGCGGTGGCCGCAGCCACGGGAGATCGCAGCCCCCTCGCGGCCGGGATCGCCCTGGCGGCAATGGTGAAGGGCCTGCTCGCCGTCGCGCTGGTACCCGCATCCGGTCCAGCCATGGGGGTGCGGGCGTCCACGACCATGGTGACGGCGGGGACGGACCGGGTGATCCGGTTATGGCGGCTGGCCCAGCCCGGGCTCACGGACGACGGTGACCTTCAGTCGGCGATCAAAATCGGTCAGCGAGTGAGTCTGCTCGCCGAGTTGCGGGGACACACGGGTACGGTGGCGAGCGTCGCGGTGAGCGCGGATGGCCGGACCCTGGCCTCGGCGGGTGCCGATCGCGTCGTCCGTCTCTGGGACATCAGCCACCCGCAGAATCCTCGCGCCCTCGCCGAACTGCCCCAGCCGGCGGAGGTCACCAGCCTCGCCTTCACGCCCGACGGCGACTCGCTCGCCGTCGGGGGGGCAGGCCATCTCTCCGTCTGGGATGTGACCGCTGCCGGGCAACCGCGCCGCCGGGCCCACCTGACCGCGGCCGCCACTGTCCGCAAGCTCCTCGCCAGCCCGGACGGCCGGTGGCTCGCTGTGGCGAGTACCTCCGACGGCGGCTCGTTGACGGAGATCTATGGGCTGGACAGCCCCCGGGGACTGCACCGCCTCACCGCCATCGCGAGCCGACCGGGCCAGGCCGGTTCGATCGCGCTCTCCGCCGACGGGCGGGTCCTCGCTGTCAGTACCCCGGCCGGTCAGGTGACCCTCTGGGACATGCGCTCACCGTCCCGGCCGGTGCAGCGGGCCACCCTGCCGGTCGGCACCGCGCCGACGGCGACGGTCTTCGGACCTCTGGGACATGAGGGCGTCCTCGCCGGCGTGGCCGGTGACGCCGTCCGTCTCTGGCAGCTCGACCTGCTCGCGGCCGAGGACGAGATCTGTGCCAGGGCCGAGGGCCGCATCAATCGGGAGCAGTGGCGGACCTACCTCGGTCACCGGCGCTACGACCCGCCCTGTGACTGACCCGGCCGGCTATCGCGAGAAGTGGCGCGCGGCGCCGTAACCGGGGCCCTGTTCCGGGCGGCCCGTCCGGGACGTCCATCGCCACTGGACCGAGATGCGTCCGGCGACGTGCTCCCGGACCCTGGGCACCGCGTGCAGCCAGTCGGCCTGGGCCCGACCTCCCAGCACGATCAGATCACCGCCGGCCGGGGAGAGGTCGCGAGCGCCGGATGCCTCCGGGTCGTCGAGGATCCGTCGGCCGGGCGGCAGGTGGCGGGACTTGATCAGGAACGGTCGCCGGGCACCGAGGGTGAGGATGGCGATCACCGTGTCGTCGAGCCAGCGCATCTCGCGGTCCCGGTGGAAGGCGACGCCGTCGGCTCCGTCCCGGTACAGCGACAGGCCAAAGCCGTCGAACTCCACGCCGTAGGTCCGCCGCAGGGTCCGGTAGGCGTCGAGCAGGGCGGGAAAGGCGACCGGCTGACCCCGCGGGATCCAGGCGCTCATCCGTGGTTCGGTGACGTGGCGTTCGTAACGCCACATGGTTCCCTGTCGCCAGGGGATCTCGGCATGCAGGGTCTCGTATAGCTGGTCGGCGCCGCGTAGCCATCCGCGCGTGACGTCGGCCCAGGACCGGTCGTCCAGCCAGATCCGTTGCACCGACGGTGCGGTCGACCGCACCGTCGGCGGGCACCGCGGTGCCGTCGGTCTCGCTCGTCACCCGGCCGACGCTACCCGGCCGACGCGGCCCGGTCCGGGGCCGGCATCTGGCGTAACCTGCGAGATCCAGGAGGCATATTCCGTGACGGTGAACAGGCGAGGATGACCGGCGCAGCACCCGACCCCGGGACCTCGACGAACCTCGAGAGCGATGTCCGTCGTCTTACCGGAACCGCCTTCACCGGAACCGCCGTGGTCAGGACCGAACGAGCCGCGCGATCGCGGCCGACGCCTCCCGGATCTTCTCGTCGGCCACCGGACCGCCCTCGGCGGCGGCGTGCGTCACGCAGTGCGCCAGATGGTCCTCGAGGAGCCCGAGGGCGACCGACTGCAACGCCCGGGTCGCCGCCGAGACCTGGGTGAGGATGTCGATACAGTACTTGTCCTCGGCAATCATGCGCTGTAGCCCCCGGACCTGGCCTTCGATGCGGCGAAGCCGAGCGGTGTAATCGTCCTTGGTGTTGGTGTAGCCGTGCATCCATCGCGCCTTCCCGTCCGGGTACCCCCCTACGGTACCCGGGCCGGTGCCGGTCGTCGGATCGGGATTCGGTGAGATCGTGGCGCCAACCGCTGACTGGAATTCGAACCGATGCTCCTCCCGGCGGTGACAGGTCCCACGATCATCACCGTGGGTGAGAATTCTCCGCCCGTGCGGTATCAGTGGCGCGGGTCCTCCAGGACAGGTTCGGGTTGCCTGTCCACGTCCTGCCTAACTGCGCAGATGCCGCCCCGCTGGACGGGTACCCGGCACGGATCGTTCCGGGCAAACCGCACCCGGCGCCTCATAATTGCGCCTGGAAAGTGCCGAGTGGTGCACTTTCTCGCCCTGGTGGCGGGGGTTGGTGGTGACGAGTGGGTTCGCCGCCGGATCAGCGGTCGACGTGGTGCGGTGGAAGATCGGCGAGGAGCCGTTCGATGGCCGGGTCCTCTTCCTCGGACAATGACTCGTCACCCCAACCGATCTCGCGTTCGTCGTCGAACAGCTCGTCGTCGCGCGGCTCTGTAGCGCCCATGATCTTCCCCTCGTGTGGCGCAGATTGTTCGCAACCGAGGTTCCGGCGCGGGATACGGTCTGGTGTCGCGGTCTGGTGTCGCGATCCCGACAGTGCGTCGGGTGAATCGTTTGCAGGATTGGATGCCGGATCGGACTCCGGCCGGGTACGGGTTAGGGCCGGCCGTCGTTCGGCGGGCTGCCCGGAGTGCGCTTATTACTCCCGATGGCCGCCGGCATGCTACCCGAGCGGGCGGCCACCCGGCCGCTCGGCCGCCCGCTCGCCGCCGGTCAATCTACGCCGCCGCTGCCGTCTCGACTGGGTGCCGCCGCCAAGGCGTGCCCGATTATCTCGACGACTAGGCGCAGGGTCGCTCGACTTCCCGCCAGGAAGGCATCCGTCTCCCGCTGGGACCAGGCAGAAGCAAGTATCCCGGGCTCCGGCACCCGGGCGGCCAGAACCGCCCGTATCGACGCCCGGTAGCGGCTCACCGTGATCGGTGGATCGCCGACCGGATCTTCGTCGTAGTCCTCGTCCCGGTCTAACAGGGCCCGGACCTCATCCAGGCGGCGAGGGGTGGGGGGCATGGTTTCCTCCTCCGTCTATTTGCCTATTTGCTGATCAGCAAATTAGACCCTAGCGAGGTTCTTGAGGAAGAGCAAAGTGGTTACGATGTTCCGCGTGGACGACGGTGAGCAGTTGGTCGGCATCGGGGACATCGCGTTCCAACTCAAGATCACTCGCCAGGCGGTGGACTACTGGACACGCAAGGACTCCCGGTTTCCGGCGCCCTTGCAGGTCATCAACGCGCCGATGGGTAGCGGTGCCAAAGGCACCCGGGTTTGGCGCAAGCGAGAGGTAGACGCCTGGATCGTGGAGCACTATCGGCGGCGCAAACAGTAGGCGTCCCGGCCATCGGCCGAGGTCACCGCATCAGGTCAGATCTGGCCGGCACCAGGGCTCCGGGCCGTCCGGTGGCGTGGCCGGTCCAGGGCGGCCAGAAATCGCCGCCAGTGGGGCGGAAGGGCTTCCGTTAGATGAGTAAGTCCGAACTCTGAGCTGGCTGTAGCCGGGCATGAAGAGATGGCTTCCAAGGCCATGGTGTGACGCAAGATCTGGAAAACCTCTCCGGCATCTCCCGGTCACCGCATCCGGGGGTCGGTGGGTGAGCCGCGGCGGGGAGGAGCTGGGTACTCCGTGCCCGGGCATGCCCAAGGCGTCCAGGCCGAGACGCCCGGACGCCTTGGGCGGATCCAGCGGCTGGTCAGGCCGCCGCGGTGCTGGAGGCCGGAGTCGACGTCGTCGAGGAGGCCGTGGCGGTGCCGCCCGACGAGGTCGAGGACGACGAGTCCGAGCTGGCGGAGCTGTTGGTGCTCCCTCCGGATGCCGCCTCGCTGCCGTTGCTCGTGGCCGTGGCGTCACCGATGTCCTTGGGACGGTGCTGCGCGGACCCGCCGGAGGAGTTGGACCGGCTGTCGTTCTTGTAGAAGCCGCCGCCCTTGAACACCACGCCCACCGAACCGAACACTTTACGAAGTCGCCCGGCGCAGGCTGGGCACTCCGTCAGTGATACGTCGCTGAAGCTCTGTACGACCTCAAGGTCACGCCCGCAGTCGGTGCAGCGGTACTGGTAGGTAGGCACGTGCTCCTCCCGGAGTTGGCACTCTGACGTGGAGACTGCCAACTTTAGCTTGTAGAGGGCCCGAGATGTTCCCCGGTGCCGTCGGTTGGTTCGCACCGTAGCGTACGACTCGGCGTGATAATGATCTTTACGTTGTGATCGTGGGACTCCGTGGGGACCTCATCCAGAACCTCTTGGTCGTGCAGGACGGCGATCACCGGAACGTCGGCGCCCACCCGGGCCAGCATCCGGTCATAGGAGCCCCCACCGTGCCCCAGACGCCGGCCCGCCCGGTCGACCGCGAGCGCCGGGATGATCACCACGTCGGCCTCGGCGAGAACCCCGCGGGGTGCCGCCGCCGGTGGTTCGCGGGTACCCAGCGCGCCGGGCACCAGTGTTCCGACGTGCTCCCGGAAGTCCAGATCGAGATCGGCGCGCAGGGCGGGCAACAGCACCCGCACCCCGCGAGCCAGCAGTCGATCAAGCAGCTCGGCGGTGTCCGGCTCGCCGGGCAGCCCCACATACGCCGCCACGCACCGCGCGGCCTCCACCTCGCGCAGCCGCTGGATGCGGTTGGCCAGTCGGGACGCATCCGACCTGGACAGCGAGCCCCGACGCAGGGCCATGGATGCGCGGCGCTGTATCAGCAGCCGGGCCCGCAGGCGAGCCTTGGCCTCGCCGGCCTCGGGGCAGCCGCCGGGGGTTCGGTCGACACCGCCGTGACGGGGGCGGGCACGCCCCGGGTCTGCTGGCCGACTCCCGAGTTCGGACACCGGTCCGGGATGCGGACGGATCGTCAGTTCGACGGTGAGCTCTTCGTTGAGATCACCCGGAGGCCGGTCATTCCACTGCACACTGACAGCCTCCCGCAGGTTGGCCGCCAGCGGGCGGGTTGCCGCGGCATACGACACGTGAACGTGGGCGTGATGTTGGATGGAGGGTTCTCAGGTTACAAATTGTGGCATTTATACTAACCAGTAGTGATATTGTTGGTTGGTAGAGGTGTTGCCAGTTACTGGTAGGGGTGTTGTCGGTGGTGGATCGGGTGGCACGAGATGCCGCGGGCTCGTTCTCGGACCCGCGGCGCACGTCCGGGCGAGCGGCGGGCGGGACCGGCGGCCGCCGTGAGCTGTGCATTGCCTGTGCCGGGGCCGTGGGCGGTGCCCGTGTTCACGGACCCGACTAAGGTTTCGGCTATGCCAGTAACGAAGGCGGTAATTCCAGCCGCGGGTCTGGGGACCCGCTTCCTGCCGGCGACGAAGGCCGTCCCCAAGGAGATGCTGCCGGTCGTCGACAGGCCGGCTATCGAATACGTCGTCGAGGAGGCGTCCCGCGCCGGTCTGCGTGATGTCCTGCTTGTCACAAGCCGCACGAAAAAGGCGATCGAGGATCATTTCGATCGTGAGGCGGACATCGAGGCGGCCCTCGAACGGAAGGGCGACGATCTTCGTCTCCGTCGGGTCCGGGCGTCGGCGGAACTGGCCGAGGTCCACTCGGTCCGCCAGCAGTCGCCGCGTGGGCTCGGTCATGCCGTGCTCTGCGCGGCGGCGCACGTGGGGAACGAGCCGTTCGCCGTCCTCCTCGGTGACGATCTCATCGACGAGCGGGACCTGCTGCTCGAGGAGATGCTTGCCGTGCAGCGCCGCTTCGGGGGCAGCGTCATCGCACTGATGGAGGTGCCCGAGGATCAGGTCTCCCTCTACGGCGTCGTCACGGTGGAGTCCATCGGCACTGGCACTGGTACCGGCACCGGTGCCGACGACCGGTACGGGATCGTGCGGATCCGTGACCTGGTCGAGAAGCCACCGGTCGCGCAGGCTCCGAGTAATCTGGCGATCATCGGGCGGTACATCCTCTCGCCGACGATCTTCGATGTCCTGCGGCGGACCGAGCCGGGACGGGGCGGGGAGATCCAGCTCACCGACGCCCTGCGGATCCTGGCGCTACGGGCGGCCGAACCGGCCGGTGCCGCGGGGGGCACCGACACCGACACTGCCGCTGAGCCCGTGCACGGGGTGGTCTTCACGGGTCGGCGGTACGACACCGGCGACCGGGTGGACTACCTGAAGGCCGTCATCCGGCTCGCGTGCGAGCGCGCCGACCTTGGCCCCGAGCTGTACCCGTGGATCGAGGAGTATGTCGCGTCCGGCGGCCCGAAGGCAGCATTGTCCTAATTTATCCATATTTTTCAAATTTATCCGCTTCATCGCTTGAGGGTCTCGGGATGTGCTGGCTTCTCTTCGGGTAGGCCGTGACGGCTCCGGCGACGACTCCGGTGACGACTCCGGCAAGGACCGGAACGCTTCTGGAACCGGCCAGCGCCCGGCGGTCGCGGCACGCCGTTCGGACCGGGAGGCCCGGAGCGGATGCGCCCCGTCCCGACCGCTGGAGGTACCCGAAGGTAACTGCGGGTAAGAGGTGCCCGGGCTTCGACGGCCGTAGCCTGGGTGATGCCGGACCCGGCGCGCGACGGGTGGTGCATCGAAGGGCAGAGAAATGGACGGGCGTCCATGACTTCGGTGGATGAACACCTCGAGCGGATCCTGGCGACGGTGCGGCCGACCCGCGCTCGGCAGGCCAGGCTGGACGAGGCGCACGGATGCGTGCTCGCCGCGGACGTCCGGGCGACGGTCGCGCTTCCCGGGTTCGACAACTCGGCCATGGACGGGTACGCCGTCCGGGCCGCCGACGTGGCCGAGGCGTCGGCGGCCACTCCCGTCTCCCTGCCGGTCATCGGCGACGTCCCCGCGGGTCCGGGTTCGCCGGCCGCGCTGGTCCCCGGCGCCGCGGTACGCATCATGACCGGGGCCCCGCTGCCCCCGGGAGCGGATACGGTCGTCCAGCTCGAGTGGACCGACGGTGGCTGCCAAACCGTCGCGGTCCAGCGGGCGCCGCGCCGTGGCCTGCACATCCGCCGGACGGGGGAGGACGTCGCCCCGGGCGCCCTGGTGCTCCCCGCCGGGACGATCATCGGCTCCGCGCAGATCAGCCTGCTCGCCGCGGTCAACGTGGCCCGCCCGCCGGTGCATCCCCGGCCGCGGGTGGCGGTGCTGTCCACCGGGACCGAGCTCGTCGAGGTCGGTACACCGCTGGGCGCCGGGCAGATCGTCGACTCGAACAGCCATGGCATCGCCGCCGCGGCACGGGAGGCCGGCGCAGTGGTACGCCGCCTGGCCGGGGTGCCCGACGAGCCGGACGCCTTCGCCGCAGCCCTGCACGGGGTGCTTCCCGACGTGGATGCCGTGGTGACGACCGGTGGCGTCAGCGTCGGGGCGTACGACGTCGTCAAGGAGGTGCTCGCGCGGACCGGGACCGTCCGGTTCGACCGGGTCGCGATGCAGCCGGGCAAGCCGCAGGGTTTCGGCCTGGTCGACGGTGTGCCGGTCTTCACGTTGCCGGGGAACCCGGTCAGCGCCCTCGTCTCGTTCGAGCTGTTCGTCCGCCCGGCCCTGCAACGGATGCGCGGTCTCGCCGGCACCGGGCTCCCGAGGATCGTCGTGACCGTCGGATCCGACCTGCGTTCCCCTCTCGGGAAGAGGTCCTTCCTGCGGGTGGGGCTGGAGCGGAGCGGGGGCGGCGGGTGCCTGGAACCCGCCACCGTCGCCCAGCTGGCCGGCGGGCAGGGGTCACATCAGCTCACCTCGCTAGCGGGAGCGCAGGCGTTGCTGATTATTCCTGAGGAGGTTACCGAGGTGTCGGCGGGCAGCCGGCTGCCGGCGTTGTTGCTCCCGGACGGATTGAGGGCCATTCTCTCCGGCATGGCCTGGGCGGTTGCGGACACTGCGGACGTCGATGCCCCGGACCTGGCTGCCCCGGACCTCGGCTCGCGGGCTGAAGCCTGCCGGGGGGACGCGGCCGCGGCCCGGGCCGCCGGATCGGTGCCCTGGTGACCGCAGCCCGGCTCACTCACGTTGACGACCGCGGCGCGGCCCGCATGGTCGACGTGTCGGCGAAGGACGTCACTGTCCGTACCGCGACCGCCACCGGGATGCTGCGGGTCATTCCCGAGGTCGTGGCGCTGCTGCGCGGGCAGGGGGTACCGAAGGGCGACGCCCTCGCAGTCGCCCGGGTCGCGGGGATCATGGGGGCCAAGCGTACGCCTGATCTCGTTCCGCTCTGCCATTCCATCGCGATCTCCGGCGTCACGGTCGAGCTGGACGTACGGGACGACGGTGTGGCGATCACGGCCACCGTCCGGACGGCGGACCGGACCGGCGTCGAGATGGAGGCGCTGACCGCCGTCGCCGTCGCCGGGCTCACGCTGCACGACATGGTCAAGGCGGTGGATCCCGCCGCGGAGCTGACCGGGGTGCGAGTGATCGCGAAGACCGGGGGACGCTCCGGAGACTGGCCTGCCGCCCCCCCGCCGGGCGCGGGGTCCGCGGAATGAGTGGCATGCGCCACCTTCCCGCGGGTGCCCGGGCCCGGGTCATCACCGTCTCCGACCGAGCGTACCGAGGGATCTATGCCGACCGGTCGGGCCCGTTGCTCGTCGCCGGGCTCGTCGAACTCGGTTTCGAGGTGGGCGCGGCGACGATCGTCCCGGACGAGCGGGATGAGATCGTCGTGGCGCTGCGGTCCGCCGTCGCCGACGGCGTGGACCTGGTGGTGAGCACCGGTGGCACCGGCCTCGGTCCCCGCGACGTCACCCCCGAGGCGACGCGCGAGGTGATCGAGCGGGCCGTGCCCGGACTTGCCGAGGCGCTGCGCGCGGCGGGTCGGGAGACCGTGCCGGCGGCGGTGCTCTCCCGCGGGCTCGTCGGAACCGTCGCCGCCACCCTGGTGGTGAACCTTCCCGGCTCGACCGGTGGGGTACGCGACGGGCTGGGCGTGCTGGCCGGGGTGGTGGGTCATGCCGTCGCCCAGCTGCGCGGGGCCGACGACCACGGGCACCCGGCCGCGGGGTCCGCGGGCCTCGCCGCAGCCGCCGCAGCCGCCCCCGCCACAGCCCCTGGCGCTGCCCCAGCCGCAGCCGCAGTCGCAGCCGCTGCCGATGCTGCCGATGCTGCCGACGCCGGATAGGGCGCGACGGTGGGAGCTCCGGGTTGGCCGGCAGTCCTGACCGACGGACGGGTCCAGGCGCGGCCGCTTCGTCTGCGTGACGCCTCCACGTGGGTCGAGGTGCGGCTGCGCAACGCCGACTGGCTGGCGCCGTGGGAGGCGACCCCACCCGGAGTGATGATGGTCCGCGAGACCTGGGAGCAGCGCCAGACCCTCTCGATCTACCGTCAGATGTGGCACCGCCTGCGCCAGCAGGCCCGGCTCGGCGCCACGTTGCCGTTCGCGGTCACCTTCGAGGGGCGGCTCGTCGGTCAGGTGACCGTGTCCACGATCGTGCGCGGGGCGTTCAACAGCGCTCAGGTCGGCTATTGGATCGACAGCGAGTACGCCGGTCGAGGCATCACGCCGACCGCGCTCGCGCTCGTCGTTGACCACTGTTTCGGGCCGGTCGGGCTGCACCGGGTGGAAGCGAATGTGCGCCCGGAGAACGCCGCGAGCCGGCGGGTGCTCGCGAAGCTCGGCTTCCGCGAGGAAGGGCTGCACCGGCACTTCCTCGCCATCGACGGCCGCTACCGCGACCACATCGGATTCGCGCTGACGACCGAGGACGTCCCCGAGGGCCTGGTGCACCGCTGGCGGGAGACCCGGTACAGCCGGCCCTGAGCGGCCGCCGCGCCGCCCGACGGTGCCGCGCCCGAGAACGATGCCTGGATCCACGGCTCGCGTGACACGTTCCACTCCGGCACCGGGACGGTGTCGGTTACCGGACGTAGTCCCTTCTCGTCACCGCCCGTCGTTCCGGATCTCAATCCGGTGACAAAGCGAAGGTCCTGACCGGATGTCGATGCTCTCTACAAGGGCTTCCATAGGTCAGATGCGGTCCTGGGGGGGGGTCCGCGGTGCGTTTTGACGACCACACATCCACCATCACCCATCCAGTTGCGGATGCGACACGCGGGCTCCGGGTCGGTGACCACGTGGATTTCGCTCACTAGCGTCGACTACGAAATCGCAATCGTTGGTGTCGAGAAGAGGCTCCTCATGGTCAGAGCGCCCGCGCCCGCCGCGCTCGCCGCGGATGGTGTGTGTCCGGTGGGTGGTGGGTGGGACACGTTTCCCGTGGTGTTCCCTCTCTCCGGGAGCGGTGAACACCACGGAGACCACAGATCTCGCGAAATTGACAATGTAACCACAGGATCGGGTGGGAGTATAGGGGCGGGCGGGATCATGATGGTCGATGATGGGATCGACCAGGGTCGTGCAGGTGTGGTCCGATGAGCGCGTTGATCTGGGTGGCGATCGTCGCGGTCTGGGGATTCGTGCTGATCCCGATGTGGCTGCGCCGTCACGACACGACGGCGCAGCAGCGGTCCACCGAGCGTTTCACGGTTGCGAGGCGGGTGCTCTCCCGACGGCTACCCGGCCGGGGCGATGCCGTCATCGATCGTTTCGGCGGCGATCATGACGGCGTCTTCACCGTGGGAGGAACGGGAATGTCGCACGCGGAATTCGATGGACCGGTCGACCTCGCGGAGCTCGGGGATTCGGTGTCCGCCGGGCCGTCCCGGGAGGCCGGAGCCCCCGGCGGGCAGCCGGTCGTCCCCGGGATGCCCATCGCGTCCGGCATGCCGATCATCGAGGACGCTTCGACCGGTGGCGCGCTGCTATCCGGCGGCGGGTCTGCTGGCGAGGATCCGGAGGGCGGGGGCTCGGAGGACGGACGCCCCAACCGCCCACAGTGGTCGGGTGCGCACCCCGACGACCCGCGGGCGGATGTTCCTCCGCGCGGTCCCGAGCGCCGGGCGGACGCCGAGGGTGCCGCCCTGATGCGGGTGCGTCGGCAGCGCCTGCTCGTCCTGCTCGTCCTGCTTCCGGTGAGCATCGTGCTGGCCGCCATTCTCGGCGGGCTGTGGATCGCTGGGCAGTTCCTCGTCGATGCCGTACTCGGCGCGTACCTCGTTCATCTTCGCCGGTCGGCGCAGACCGCGTGGCGGCTGGCCGCCGCGCGTGCGGCGGTAGACCGGCGGATCGAGGCCGAGCGGGCCGCCCGGCGTCGGCGGCCCCCGATCGGGTCCTCCTTCGCCTACCGGCAGCGCCAGCCGGGACCGGACCCCCTGGCGGAGCAGGTTGGTCAGCAGCCGGTGGAGGAGCTCACCGACGAGGAGCTCGCGATCGCCGGCGCCGAGACGATCGACCTCGGCGCTCTGGTGGCCGGCCAGCCGGGGCTGGACGAGGACGCGGAAGGGGACGATCTCGCCCGGTTCGCCGGGTACCCCGAGACGGGCTACGGCGAGACCGGCGTTGACGGCGTTGCCGGTGGGGACGTGGCCTCGGCCCGGCCGGCCATCCGGCCCGCGCCCCGCGTGGGCACGCGCTCGACCACCTCACGCCCCGGCCGGGTGCAGGTCAATCCCCCGGGGACGCACGGTGGGCTGGTGGCTCCCGCCGGGATCATGCCCTCGGGTACGGCGACGCCGGCCGGGCCGACGGCCGATGCGTCACCGGCGGGCGGGAACGTCGTGGGGGACACGTCCGGCGAACTCGACCCGCTGCTGCGACGGCACGCGGTGGGGAGCTGATCCGCGGGGCCGACGCTTGCGACTGCCCGGACCGGGGCACCGTCGGCTCCGGCGAGCGGAATCGGGAACAGGGCGATGTGGATGGGCTGCCCGTTCGCCCGGGCGGTGAGAAGTCGATCGAGACTGGTCAGGTTCTCTACGATGACGGCACCGGCCCCACCCAGAATCCGGTGGGCCGCGAGACTGACATCCTGCCCCGGTCCGGGTGTCCGATCAACGCTGAGCGCATCGATACCGACCGTCCGGACACCCGCGTCGACGAGGGCCCGCGCGGTGTCCGGCGCGAGATAGGGATGTCGTAGGTACCCGTCGCGGCCCCAGTGGACGGACCATCCTGTGACGATGAGGACGACGACATCGTGGGGAAACGGGCGGGTAAATGGGCCCGACAGCACCTCCGGGCCGATCGTTGCCTGTGGGCCGTAGCCCCGTGCATCCAGCAGAACCGCGGGTCCGGTGAAACGTTGTAGCGGAACCTCGTCGAGCCTGGGCAGCGAGTCGTCGGTGTGGAAGGGGGCGTCGACATGCGTGCCCGTCTGTGATCCCAGGTGCAGGCGCTGCACGTTGACGCCGGACTCGGCCGCGGTCAGTGCCGGTGACACGTCGACCTCGGGATCCCCCGGGTAGACGGGCATGCCGGTCACGATAGGTACCGACAGATCGATCAGCTCGGTGCTCACGAGACGATGATCTCCGTCCAGTGTCCGCCCCCGGAGCCCGGGGGCGGCCGAGTTCTGGGGAGCAAGGAACGGTCCAGGGGCTGCAAACCGTGCTCGGGTCCCCAAAATTCGCTCCGGCGAGTCCGGCGAGTCCGGCGAGTCCGGCGAGTCCGGCGAGTCGCTAGATCGTCGCTCTTCGTACAGCACGTCCGTGGACTCCACTCCAGGCATGCCCCGCATCCTAGGACGCATCACTCCCCGAGGACGTCACTCCTCGACCCCATCCGATGCCGCCATTACGGGGTCATGGGAGAGTCTGGGAGGAATAATCAGTGTGTCTGTGTATGGGCGCTGTCAGAGATAGGGGGAGTCGTGGCTGGAGGTGACGACGCCGGGTGGACCTACGGCTCGGTGGTGCCGGACTGGGCGCCGCGGAACGTCGACCTGAAGATCGACGTT
>NZ_CDWTMO010000094.1:0-7965 GCF_977946435.1 Frankia sp. CgKIO3
TGCCCCGACTGGCTGGGGCGACCGGGATCACCCGCCCCGCCTGCCGGGTCGTCTCCTCCCCCGCCCGGGCCGGGCTGATCCGGCCGCGTAGGCGAATATCCGGCGGCCTCGGGATACCCGGACGGACCTCGCGCGACCGGCCCGGCCTGCGGCCTGGGGGAGTACGGGTGGCCGGGCTGATGCGGATAACCCGACGGCACCGGTGGAGCGGGATAACCCGGCTGCCCCGGCTGGACCGGGCCGTCACGGCGCATGCTCGCCACCTGCCGCGTGCCCAGTGGCCGGTGCCGGCGCCACTGCCGCCGGACAGCCCAGACGAGGGCCAGGGATGCGACGACGCCGGCCGCCGGCGCGACGTCGTGGCCGGCGTCCAGCACCAGCAGGTAGAGGGCCATCAGCCCGCTGAAGACGTAGCCGGTGACGAAGAACGCGAAGGGCCGCAGGTTCAGCCGGCTCACCACGTCCGTGTTCCGAAGCAGGATCGCCGGTACCAGCCAGATGAGAAAACCGAAGAAGAGCGCCGTGAGCGGCGCGAAAAACAGGTACCCGAAGAACGCTGTCATGATCAGAAGTCCGGCGGTCGTCGAGGGTCAGGCCGGGTCGGGACCGGCGGGGACGTCCGCGCTGTGCGCCACCGTCGGGGTGCCGTCGAAGTACGGGCCGAGGACGGCGCGCCAGCGGGCAAACCGCTCCGACTCCCGGAAGTTCGTCAGATGGGCGTCCAAGCTGTCCCACTCGACGAGCAGCACGAAACTCGACGGTGACTCGACCCCGCGGGTCATCCGCGCGGAACGACAGCCCGGCGTGCCGACGAGCTCCGCACGCACCCCGTGATACGCGGCGACGAAATCGTCTTCGCTGCCCGGTTTGATGTCGAACCGGGCGACTTCGAGGACCGCTCCGGCGGGCTGCCCGCCGTCCCGCCCCTCACTCGCCATGGATAATCCTGAAACTCATACCGCCCAGTCTGGCACCATCGGGAGATCGCGGTCCGCCAACATGGACCATGACCACGCCAAACACACCCGGGCGCCCACCCGGCCCGCCGCCGGGCCGCTGGCGCTCTCCACCCGTGGGCCTCGTCCCGCCCCCGGGCCGAGAATTCAGTTCGCCATGTCGACGAACCGTGAGTAATGGCCCTGGAAGGCGACGGTGACGGTGCCGGTCGGCCCGTTGCGGTGCTTGGCGATGATGAGGTCCGCCTCGCCGGCGCGCGCCGACTCCTTCTCGACCGTGTCCTCCCGGTACAGCAGGATCACTGCGTCGGCGTCCTGCTCCAGGCTTCCGGACTCGCGCAGGTCGGAGACCTGGGGACGCTTGTCGGCCCGCTGCTCGGAGGCGCGGTTGAGCTGGGAGATGGCGACCACCGGAACGTCGAGCTCCTTGGCGAGCAGCTTCAGCGACCGCGAGATCTCGCTGACCTCCTGCTGACGGTTCTCCACCTTCTTGGGCGACGACATCAGCTGCAGGTAGTCGAGGATCACCAGGCGCAGCTCGTTGCGCTGCTTCAACCGCCGGGCCTTCGCCCGGACCTCCATCATCGTCAGGTGCGGGCTGTCGTCGATGAACAGCGGGGCCTCCGCGACCTCGCCCATCCGGCGGGCCAGGCGACCCCAGTCGTCATCGGTGAGCCGGCCCGTGCGGAGGTTCTGCAGGGACACCCGCGCCTCGGCGGACAACAGCCGCATGGTGATCTCCATGCGGCTCATCTCCAGCGAGAAGATGACCGACGCCATCCCGTTCTTGATCGACGCCGCCCGGGCGAAGTCCAGGCCGAGGGTCGACTTGCCCACGGCCGGCCTGGCCGCGACGATCCACAGCTGGCCGCCGTGCAGGCCGTTGGTCAGCTCGTCGAGGTCGACGAAACCGGTGGGCACCCCGGTCAGCGAACCGTCATGCCCCTGGATGGACTCGATCTCCTCCAGCGCCGGGTTGAGCAGCTCCCCCAGCGGCAGGTAGTCCTCGTTCGTCCGGCGCTCGGTCACCTCGTATACGGCCGCCTGGGCGCGGTCGACGACGTCGCTGACGTCCGGAGCCGCGCCGTAGGCGAGCTGCACGATGCGGGTGCCGGCCTCCGCGAGGCGGCGCAGGACCGCCTTCTCCGCGACGATACGGGCGTAGTACCCGGCGTTGGCCGCGGTGGGCACGCTCGAGATGAGGGTGTGCATGTAGGCCGGACCGCCCACCCGCTCGAGCAGATCGCGGCGGCCGAGCTCGGCGGCGACGCTGATGACGTCCGCAGGCTCCCCCCGGCCGTAGAGATCGCCGATGACCTCGTACACGAGGCCGTGCGCGGGACGGTAGAAGTCACCCGTCTGCAGGACCTCGACGACGTCGGCGATGGCGTCTTTCGACAGCAGCATGCCGCCGAGCACGCTCTGCTCGGCGGGCAGGTCGTGCGGAGGAGTCCGGTCGAACTCCGTACTCCCACCGGAACCACGCGAGATCTCGGTGACGCTCACGACGCACCCTCCCGGGACTCCCGTAGACCCGTATTCGAACGTATGTTCGTACGGATCGGAATCGCTGTCAACGGACCGCTCCGCCCCCGGTCAGCCGGGAGCTCCCAGCAGGGACCGGGCGGGCGGCCTCCGGTGAGCCTCTCGCCGGGCGCCGCCCGCGTCACCGAAGGAGACCTGGCCCGATCAGGCTAGAAGTACCTTCCTCAGTCTGGAGGGTCCGACTTTACGGACCGGCGGGCACCCCCAGCAAAAAGTTATCCACATGCCCTTGTGGAAAAGCTGTGGGCAACCGGCCGGAACCTGGGGAGGACATCGGGACGGAAACCGGAAACCTGTGGACACCCGAGACCACAGCCTCGACGAAACCCAGCTGGCAGGCGCCCGCATCGCGAGTGCCCTGTGGATAAGAAAAAGTTTCGGATCTGCTCGTCGCCCCTTGCCCCACGCACAACGAACTCCCCTGGCCGGCCGCCTGAGACGGTCGGCCAGGGGAGCCGGTACAGCGAGCGCGGCGGTACAGCGGGAGAAACAGCGGACGCCGCCGTCAGAACCGCCCGGCCTCGGGCCCATCCGGCCGCGATCAGGACCGCCCGGCCCTGGTCAGGCCTGCGTGACCTGGAGCTTCACGGTCGCGGTCACCTCGGGGTGCAGATGCACGGCGACGGTGTAGGCGCCCAGGGACTTGATCGGCGTGGTGAGCTCGACGCGGCGCCGGTCGAGCTCGGGGCCACCCGCGGCGGTCACCGCCTCCACCACGTCGGCCGCCGTTACGGAACCGAACAGGCGGCCTTCCTTGCCCGCCCGGCTGGTCAGCTCGACCTTGAGGCCACCGAGCTGACCGGCGATCTCCTGAGCGTGCCCGAGATCGCGGACCGCGCGGGCCGACCGGGCCCGCTTGATCTGCTCGACCTGACGCTCCGCGCCCTTGGTCGCGAGGATCGCGTACCGGCGGGGCACGAGGTAGTTGCGCCCGTACCCGTTCGCGACCTCCACGATGTCACCCGGGCTGCCGAGACCGGGGACCTCCTGGGTCAGGATGAGCTTCATCGCCACCCCCTACCGGGCCGAGGCGGTGTAGGGCAGCAGCGCCATCTCGCGGCTGTTCTTCACCGCCGTCGCCACGTCGCGCTGGTGCTGGCTGCAGTTACCGCTCACCCGACGGGCCCGGATCTTGCCCCGGTCGGAGATGTACTTGCGCAGCAGCGAAGTGTCCTTGAAGTCGATGTAGTCGACCTTGTCCTTGCAGAAAACGCAAACCTTCTTCTTGGGCTTGCGCACGGCCGCCTTGGCCATGGGTGTGCTCCTACCTCGTTGTGTCGTTCGCGAGGACGACGACCGGCCGCTCAAAACGGTGGCTCGTCGGAGTAGCCGCCGGCCGGTTGCGACCAGGGGTCATCGATGGGTGCTCCACCACTACCGCCGCCGTAGCTGCCGGCCGGAGCCCCCGCGGGAACACCGGCGGGCGCGCCGTAGCCGCCTCCGCCACCGCCCCCGTAACTGCTGCCACCACCGCCGCGCGCGGCCTTGACGACCTTGGCGGTGGCGTAACGCAGGCTCGGGCCGATCTCGTCGACATCGAGCTCGATCACGGTGCGCTTCTCACCCTCGCGGGTCTCGAACGACCGCTGCTTGAGGCGGCCGGTGACGATGACCCGAGCGCCCTTCTGCAGCGACTCGGCGACGTGCTCCGCCGCCTGGCGCCAGATGGAGCAGCGCAGGAACAGCGCCTCGCCGTCCTTCCACTCGTTGGTCTGGCGGTCGAGGGTGCGCGGCGTGGAGGCGACGGTGAAGCTGGCGACCGCGGCACCGTTCGGGGTGAACCTCAGTTCGGGGTCGTTGGCTAGGTTGCCGACGACAGTGATGACGGTTTCACCAGCCATGGGCACTCTCCCGGAGATCGGCGGCCCACGACGGCACGGGGACTGCCGTCGCCGCGGACCGGATCACGCCGCCGCCCGGCGGCTCTGACGTGGCTTCTTCGGCTCTGGAAGCCGAATGACCTTGGTGCGGATGACCGACTCGTTGAGGACGAGCTGACGGTCGAGCTCGGCGACGACGTCGGGCTCCGCATGCAGGTCGATGACGGCGTAGATGCCTTCGTAACTCTTGGCGATCTCGTAGGCGAGCCGGCGCCGGCCCCAGACATCGACCTTCTCCACCACGCCGCCGCCCTGACGGACGACACCGAGGTACTGGTCGAGAGAGGGCGCGACGGTGCGTTCCTCGAGGTCAGCATCGAGGATCACCATGAGCTCATAATGACGTGCCAAGACTGAACCCACCTCCTGTGGACTCTGGCGGCCACGGATCTTCCGCGGCAGGAGGGACCGCGACCGGAACCTGTGCCGTCTCGAACGTGCTCGACGCGATGGATCCGAGAGGGGACCGCCCGTCAGCACATCCAGACGATCATCAGTGCACGAGGGCCACCCGGAGGCGCACCGACCAATCATGACGAGTGGTCGGCCTGGACCAGCGGATGGACACACGTACGCCGGCGCACGGTATGTCCAGCCGAGCTTACTCGATTCCTCCGGGGGCCCTGGCGGCCCCGACCACGAGAACCACGCGAAGCCACGCCGTGAACACCCCGGCGAGGCAGACGAGGTTCACCGTGATCAGGAGGCCACGCATGTGCCGGGAGGGGGAGGGGTCCGCGAGGGCGAACACAAGCGCCGCGAGCGCCGCGGCGACCGCGACCACCGCGAGCATGCGGGCAGCCGGCCGCGGACCGACGCGCCCGGACCCGGAACCGCCGTGGCCGCCCGGGGAAGAGTCGTGGCCGCCCCCGGACGGGTCGCCGCCGACGTCCCCGGTGCCGGGCTGACCCGGCTGGGCATCCTGCATGTCCACAGCACCGCCTCCCGTAGTCCCAAACGCCGAAGGCGAGGTGACGGAAACCCCGCACGGCGCCCCATGCCAGGGGCCCCCGCACGGCGCCGAAGGCGCCGTGCGGGGAAAGGCTAGTCCACCCACTGCCCCTGCGTGAAGGCGACGACCAGGGCTGCCATGATCGGTGTACAGATACAGAGATATACCGACTGTACCCAGCTCTGCCGCGCGGCGGCTCGCGCGAGCATCAGATACAACGGAAAGGCCACCAGAATTCCACGGATTCCCGATGCATAATAATTCGTGCAGGCCATTATCGCGGTCATCACGCCGAGGAAAGTCGCCTCACCCCACCGTCTCCCGGCCAGCAGGATGATGGTCAGCAGCACCCCGACGACCACCGCGAGCAGTTCCCCGCGCCAGAACCAGACGAAGGTCGACGCACCGTTGCCATCCGTGGCCGATGCCCAGGTGGCGGCCCAGCCCGACCAGGGCCAGTCGAGGCCTCGGTGCCAGCCGTCCCGCATCGCGTCCGTGTAGGAGCCCCAGCCCCCGGTGCGAATCCTGAGATAGCCCAGATAAGCGAGGACGGGGATGGGTGGAAGCCCCAGCGACAACGCCGGCCAGGCGACCACCGGGAGGCCGGCGGAGCGCCGGCTCACGACGTACTGCACGGCCAACGCGATCCCGAAGGGAATACCGCTGATCCTGGCGGATGCTGCCCCGGCGCCCAGCAGGCCGGCCAACCACCAGCGGCGGCAGCGTGCCGCCAGCCAGGACGCCGTAGCGAACCCCAGGAAGATACCCTCCGAGTAGGCGGCGAACAGGAACACCGCGTAGGGGAAGCAGATAAGGCTGAGGACGGCGAACTGCGCCGCGGGCTTGCCGACCTCGTCCGCGGCCAACCGCCACAGCGCGGCGACCGCGACCGAACCGGCGAGGAACGACACGACCAGACCCGCGACGATCCAGTCCGGAACGACGATATGGACGATCCGCATCGCGATCGGGAGGCCGGGAAAGTCGACTTCTGTCCGGTCCGAGTAGGCGGGGGAGAGATAGCCGTACCGGGCGACCTTCGTGAACAGGCCGACATCCCACCGGTCCCAGAGTGTGCGCAGGCCGGGAGCGTTTCGCGCCGGCGCCGAGGTAAGGGCCCGCGCGGCAGCGAGCGCCAGCAAGGCGACCGCGACCCGGCTCCCGAACCAGATCGGCAGCGTGGCCCGGACCGGCTCCGGCAGCCGGGCCCAGGCCGCTCGGACCATCCCCGGCCCGGTCGGATCATGCACCGCCGGACCCGGCCCCGTCGGCGCTGCCGGCGGCCGGGCCGCCGTCCGGCTTGCCGGTGGCCGCCGCCACCCACGCCGGCCGGCCGCCGCGGGCATCGGGGGCATGGTCCAGCACCCCGCCCGCAGGGTCGTCGACGGCGTCCGGATCGCCGGCGGCAGCAGAGCCGACCGCGACACGCGGATCACCCGGGTACGCCATTCCGCCGGTCCGCACGATGTCGGTATGCGGATGCAGGATCTCCCGGACGACGAATCCGGCCAGGACGAGCAGCACCAGGTCGCGCAGGGCCACCGCGCCGACGAACCATCCCCGGTCGATGCCCTGACGACCATGCGTGTCGTTGTAGATGAAGTGCATGAATCGGGTGAACAGGACCCACGCCTCGCAGGCCTGCCACAGCAAGAACAGCCGCCATCGGGGCCGAGCCAGTGCCGCCAGCGGTAGCAGCCAGATCGTGTACTGGGGTGAGAAGACCTTGTTGGTCAGCAGGAAGGCGACGACGAGCAGGAACAGCACCTGCGGCAGGCGGGGCCGGCGCGGTGCGAGCCAGGTGAGCAACCCGATGACGATCACCGAGACCAGCAGGGCCGCCCCAGTGATGATGTTCAATGTGGAGATGGGCAGGCCGTTGTCCCGCAGGCCCTGCAGGATCATCGGAAGGGCGACGACGATCGTCACCCAGCCGGCCGTGGCCGCCACGATGACCAGCCGGCGCGCATCGGGCCGATGATGGATCGCGGCCGCCGCTACCGCGACGAGGACGACGGCGGTGAGCGCGGAGACCACCAGGTGCAGCGCTCCGAACCAGGCCGGGTCGTAGCGGCCGGCAAGCCAGGTCGCGCCGAACGCCAGCGAGTCCCAGTCGGCGCCGCGGTCGGAGTTCAGGTCGAAAAACCGGGCGATGGCGTTGCGGGCCTCGTCCGGACCACCACCGACCAGTCGGGTCCAGTCACCACCTCGCCAGAAGGTCGACCAGATGCTGTCGCCGACGCGGGCGTTCTCCGCGTTGAAGTAGCCGGCGGTCAGCCACAGCGGGACGATGACCACCAGCACCGTCACCGCCGCCGCACAGACGGTCCGGGCCAGTTCGCGCAGCCTCCCGGCCCGAAGACAGAGGAAGGCCAACCCGAGCAGGAACAGGGCCGGATAGAGCTTCGTGAGGATGCCGAGCCCGATCAGCATCCCGGCGAGCTTCGGAGCCCGCCTGGACCAGGCGAGCAGGCCGCCTGCCGAGAACGCCACCGCGATGATGTCCCAGTTCGTCAGCAGATGCAGCACGAGGGTCGGCGCCAGCGCGAACAGAGCGGCGTCCCAGATCCGCCTCAATCCGGCCGTCAGCGCCGTGCAGCACACCGCGACCGAGGCCACGATCAGGAACAGC
>NZ_CDWTMO010000094.1:8222-16525 GCF_977946435.1 Frankia sp. CgKIO3
GCCGACCGCATGTCCATCGTGTAGTGGTCGAAGACACGCTCACCGTTCTCCTCCCGGTAGACCGCCCGCGGTCCGTCCGCGAGACCGGCTGGCCAGGCGACAAGCTGCATGGTGGCGCCGATCAACGGCGGGTATTCCGTCGGGTAGTCCAGATAGGGGATCTTCCCGTCGACCAGCCCCTCCTGGCTGTACAGCGCGACGATGTCGGAGTAGCACAACGCCGTGTACTGGTGCTCATGCGTCCAGTTCCGGGTGTCCCGGCAACTGATCTTCTGGGTATAGCCGAGGACCCCAGCCACGATGACCATCGCCATCAGCACCCGCAGCCGGGTCAGCCAACCACGCCGGTCGGGCACGACCGCGTGCTCACCCGGCGGCCCACCGATGAGCTGGCTTGCCCCCGCGACGACCGGGTCCTCCCGGGCCGGGCTGACGCGGACGGGGGACGCCGGGGACAGGGCCATGCCCGTCATTCTCGCCCCATGACAGCCCATGACAGCACTGAACTCGACCTCCCGGTCAACTGAACGGGTCGGAGAAGATCCCCGTCTGTCGAGCTGGCCGGCCCTGCTGGCCGGCACCCTGCTGACCACTGCCGTTGCCATTGCCGTTGCCATTGCCGTTGCCACTGGGGTTCAGGAGATCGCCCAGGTTGAGCCCGGTATCGCCGGGCTGGCTCGATGGGGCGCTCGGCGCCGGGGTGGGTGTGGGAGTCGGCTCGGGCTCGTTATCCTGCACGAGGCCACCGAAGGCCGGCGAATCGAACTTCGACGGCGGCACCCCCGTCAGCGCGGCGTCCATGAACGCCTTCCACACCTTGGCCGGGTAGTTACCTCCGTAGACGCCCTTGTCGGCGCCGGGAATGCCCTTCAGCACGTCCTGCTCGGTGCCCTTGCCCCGGAACATGTTCACGCAGGACGCGATTTCCCTGGTGTATCCGCAGAACCAGGCCGACCGGAAGTTGCTCGACGTCCCGGTCTTGCCGGCGGCCTCGCGCCCGCCATCCAGCCGGGCCCGCTTCCCGGTGCCGCTCGGATCCGTCAGCACGCTCTGCAGGGCGTACGTGGCGTCGCGGGCCACCACGGCCGGGATGACCTGCTTCGCATCCGGGGTACCCGAGTAGATCACCTGCCCCTTGCCGTCGACCACCTTGTCGACGATGTGCGGCGTGGCCCGCACTCCGTTGCCGGCGAGGGTCGCGTAGACCGCGGTCATGTCCACCGCGCGCACGTCGTCCTGGCCCAGGGTGATACCCGCCTCGTTGCGAAGCTGAGTGCTGCTCGGGATGCCAAGGTCGCGCGCGGTCTTGACGATGTTCGAGACGCCGATGTTCTGCCCCAACGGTACGTACACCGTGTTGATGGAGCCCGCCGTCGCCTCGATGAGATCCTTGTACCCGAGATCACCCGGCTCGCCCTCGTCGTTGCTGACCACGTAGTTCCCCGGCAGCGTGATCTTGGCGGGAGCGGCGAAGGTCGACTTGAGGTTGATGTTCTGGCGCAGCGCCGCGACCAAGGTGATCGTCTTGAAGGTGGAGGCGGACTGCACCTGCGCCCCTGACACGTTGTCGACGTACTGCTCATGGCCCTGTGCGTCCTTGCCGTAGAGCGACCCGCCGTACCAGGCGAGGATCCTGCCGGTCCCGGGTTCTACCGCGGTGAGCCCGGTACGCAGATCCGGCACTGCGGCGTACGCCGGGCCCAACACGTCGCTCACCGCCTGGAAGGCCTTGAACTGCCGCCCCTTGTCGATCGTGGTCGTGATGCGCAGTCCACCGCGGTTGATCTGGTCCTCGGTGATCTTCCCGACGGTCGTAAGCTCACGTTTGACCTGGTTGCGGATGTACGCGATCTGATCGGACGAGGCGGCGGCATCCTCCGCCTTCGCGGCCACGGGTGGGGGGCTCTGCTGGGCGAGTTCCGGCGGAGCCCAGCCCTCGGCAACCATCGTCGCGACCACGTCGTGCCAGCGGTTCGCCGCCGGACCCGGGTTCTTGGCCGGGTCGAGGTAGTTGGGTGATCGGATCAGGCCCGCGATGACCGCCCCCTGAGCGGGGGTGAGTTTGGCGGCCGGGGTGTTGAAGTAGGCCTTCGCCGCCGCTTCGATACCGTAGGCGCCCCGGCCGAAGTAGATCGTATTCAGGTAGAACTCCAGGATCTGTCCCTTGGAGTACTTCTGGCCCAGCTTCACCGCGAGCACGATCTCGCGCATCTTGCGGGTGAAGGTCCGCTCCTGCGACAGGTACGCGTTCTTGGCGTACTGCTGGGTGATGGTCGAACCACCCTGCAGCTCCCCGCCGATGAGGTTCACGTAGAGCGCCCGGGCGATGCCCTTGGGAGAGATACCGGGTTCGTGATAGAATTTCTTGTCCTCGGCCGCGAGCACCGCGTGCTGCAGGTCCATGGACACTTCGGCGAGCGGCACGTCGGTGCGGTTCACGGTGCCGATCCGGGCAAGCTCCTCACCGTTGTCCTGATGCGAGCCAGCCGGCGGTCCGTAGAAGATGATCGACGTCTGGTCGGTTTTCACCTCGGCAGGCAGCGGGACCTGGGTCGCCGCGTAGATGACGCCGATGCCGGCGACGAACAGGAGAAGGCCGGAGAAGAAGCCGGCGAAGACCAGACGGCGCATCCAGCGCGGGCGCTGTCGCCACCACATCGGGCCGTGTCGCCCCTGGCCCGGCCGGGAGGCCTTCCCGTTGCGGCGCCCGGTTCCTCCCGGCCCGCCCGGGGCACCCATCTCCGCCCGGGAGGATCGGCCTGGACCGGTCCGGCGGGGCTCGATCCGATCCGCACCCGGTCGCCCACCCGCCATCCGGCGGGTAGCGGCCGATCCACCTCCCTCCCGTGCCCGGGTCCGGACGGCCATCAGCTCGGTAGCGCGGGTGAGGTCGCGCCGACCGGCCACCTGCCGAGCGGGCGTTACCTCGGTCATGCGGTCGCGGTCCGACACCCCGTTGCGGCGGCCGTTCCGGGAGTCCCGCTCCGGCGTCACCTTGTGGTAGATGGTGGCGTCCACGGTGCGTTCCCGGACATCGATCCGCCGTAGGGCCTCCTGGTCGACGGTGTCGTACAGGGTGTTGACCTCGGCGGCCGGCCGGTCCGGCCCACGGTCGGGGACGCCACGGTCAGAGGCAGTCCGATCGGAGAACCCACGGCCGGGAACCCGCCTGGTGGGGGCTGCCCGACCGGATGGCGCGCCGCCTCCTCGACGACGACCGGTCGCCTCGCCAACGGGCATGCCGGGACGACCACTGGACGGTTCACGGCCGGGCACGTCGGACTTCCCGACGCCGCGGTCCGGCACCCACCCCCCGGCGGCGGGACCGGCACCCCGACCGGTCCTACCATCCGGCGGCATGTTCGTCCTCGCCGCGGTGGGGGGAGCCGCGGGTGGCACGAGAGCGGTGCGCTCCCCTCGCCCGCCGGTGGGCCGGCCCGCTGGCGGCACCAGCCGGCGTCCCTGGACTTGGCCTGCCTGGACTTGGCCTGCCTGGACTTGGCCTGCCTGGGCCTGCTCCGGCCGCCGGGCGCGGTCCGGGGGTATCCGGTCCGCGGTTACCCGGGACTGGCCGTCCGGGTTAGGCCATGCTCGGTCAGGTGCAGGACCACCCCGACTAGAGCCCTGATCGTAGGGAGAGCTCACCAACCGCTCCATCCGTCGCCGTGGGACTCCCCGGTACCCGGACCGCCGCAGGAGACGGGCCGGCGCCCCCAACCATCACCGGAGGTCCGATTTCCACAGGATCCACAGAACCGGCCCGTCTCGGCCCGGACCATGCACGATCCCGGCGACCACCGGTCCACCATCGGACCGGGGCCGACCACGTGATGTTCGCTCACTCGCCGCATTCACCCGACGAGGCTGTGACGAGGTCAGCCCATGGCGGATGCCACGCCAGGACCTGCCATGAGACCCACATGGCAGACCAGGATCTCACGCCGGGTTCCGCCCCCTCGCGCAGGGCGTCCTTCGCGCCTCTCGGGGACGACCAGCCGTCAGCGGTCCGCGGTCCGCCGCCGGGCCTGCTTCTTCGCCTTCGGCTCCCCCGCCCCGATCACATAAGAAGTGACCAGGTGGTTCCAGCCGCAGGGCGGACACACCTCCACCACATAGACCTGCAGCTCGCTGTACCTCGATGCGAGCATGGGGAGCTCCCTGGTGATGCGGGCCCGGCCGGAGCTCTCCCCGAACTCGTCGCCGTAGGCGTAGGTGACATGGATGAGTGGATCGCCGCCTCGGCAGACCGGGCATCGCTTCGTGGTCCGCTCACCGTGGTACCTGGCCGCCCGCAGCAGATAACGATGCGCGTCACAGGCATCCAACGGCGAGATTCTGCCCGCGAAGAGATCCGCCAGCGTCGCCCGGCGGGCGAGCGCGTAGTCGATGACCGACCGCGGACGCATGCCAGCAACGGTACGCCGGAGTCGGCTTCCAGACAGCCGCCAAACCGTCTCCCACCTCACACATCCCGGCTGTGAGCCGGATGACAGTGTGAGCCCGCCCGCACCGGGATCTGGCCGCGCGGGATGGTCTCCGGCCACCGACGGGACCGTCGGACAGCGTCCGCCCCGGGCGGCCACCGGCCCCTTCCGATACGCGGATCTCGGCCGATTATCCCCTGGCAGCCGGGGTTTTCCACGCTCCACAGGCTCGGGGAACACCCTCGCCAGGGCGCGACGCCCGTTCGGCGGCCGGTGGATCCATCGATGGTCCGGCCGGGGTCGGGATGCACCAGCAGAGCGCCTATTTGTCATCTTCCGGTCGCTGACTGGTCATTCCTGGTTGCGGTACTCGTCCCGCGACGCCTATCCTCGATGTATCGCTTCGATATGTCGAGACGGTCGTTCCGCGAGCCGTGGTGGCTGGCCGCCACGGCTCGCGGAACGACCGGCGGCGCATCGCGGGGCATCACGGTCGAGGAGGGGTGGATCATGCTGGAGCTGGCGGTCCTCGCCCTGCTCTCCGAGAGCCCTATGCACGGCTATGAACTGCGCAAACGGCTCGCGGCGCTGCTCGGCGCGTTCCACCGGTTCAGCTACGGCTCGCTCTATCCCTGTCTGCGTCGTCTCGCGTCCGCCGGATACATCACCGCGGACGACGTCAGCGCCGCGGGCCGTCTCGGCGGGCGCAGCCGGGTCGTCTACACCCTGACGGGCGAGGGCAAGGAGAAGCTCGCGGACCTGCTGGGCGAGGGCGGACCGTCGTCCTGGGAAGACGAGATGTTCGGCGTGCGCTTCGTCTTCTTCTCGAAGACGGACGCCGCTGTCCGCCTCCGCATCCTCGAAGGTCGCCGCGGGCGGCTCGAGGAGCGCCGGGAGAAGGTTCGGTCGGCCCTGACCCGGACCGTCGAGCGTTTCGACTCCTACACACTCGAGTTGCAGCGCCACGGCCTGGAATCGGTCGAACGTGAGGTCCGCTGGCTGAACGAGCTGATCGAGACCGAACGCGCCGGCACCCCCACCGGCACCCAGGGACCACAGTTGTCGACAGGATCCACAGGTTTGTCCACAAACCCGTCCATAGGATCCGTGCAGCCGGGGGCACCCGTCGTCGGACCGGCCCGCCCAAGCGGGCCGGGAAGCCCTCCGGCACAGGCGGACCGCCAGGACGACCCGCGCGCACGGGAGGGCGGCACACCTGCCGACGCCGACGCGCACCTGAATGTAAACGTGAACAGGCGTGGCCGGAGCAGGCATGCCCCGCGGACAGCCGGCCAGGACCCCGACGGCGAGGTCCCGACCACCCGATGAACGTCATCCCGTAGCGGGTCCCTGTTCCCGACCAGCATGATCGGGAATGCCGCGGCGGAGCTGTATGCCCCAGATGACCCATTTCCACGAAGATCTCAGCTAAGGAGCAGACCGTCATGGGCTCGGTACGTGTCGCCATTGTCGGCGTGGGCAACTGCGCTGCCTCGCTGGTCCAGGGGATTGAGTACTACCGCGATGCCGACCCGTCGGCCCAGGTCCCCGGGCTGATGCACGTGCGGCTGGGCGAGTACCACGTCTCGGACCTGACATTCGTCGCCGCGTTCGACGTGGACGCGAAGAAGGTCGGCCGCGACCTCTCCGAGGCCATCGTCGCCAGCGAGAACAACACCATCAAGATCGCGGATGTCCCGCCGCTCGGGGTCACCGTCGCCCGCGGGCACACTCTCGACGGCCTCGGCCGCTACTACCGGGAGACCATCGAGGAGTCGGACGAGCAGCCGGTCGACGTCGTCGCGACCCTGCGGGAGACCCGTGCCGACGTGCTCGTCTGCTACTTGCCGGTCGGTTCCGAGGACGCCGCGAAGTTCTACGCCCAGTGCGCCATCGACGCCGGCGTCGCCTTCATCAACTGCCTGCCGGTGTTCATCGCCGGGGTGCCCGAGTGGGCGGAGAAGTTCCGCGCGGCCGGCGTGCCGATCGTCGGCGACGACATCAAGTCACAGGTCGGCGCGACCATCACCCACCGGGTTCTGGCGAAGCTCTTCGAGGACCGCGGCGTGATCCTGGATCGGACCATGCAGCTCAACGTCGGCGGCAACATGGACTTCAAGAACATGTTGGAACGCGAGCGGCTGGAGTCCAAGAAGATCTCCAAGACGCAGGCCGTGACCTCCCAGGTCTCTCACGACCTCGGCAGGGACAACGTGCACATCGGGCCGTCAGACTACGTCGCCTGGCTGGACGACCGCAAGTGGGCCTATGTCCGCCTTGAGGGACGTGCCTTCGGCGACGTGCCGCTGAACCTCGAGTACAAGCTTGAGGTGTGGGACTCCCCCAACAGCGCCGGGGTGGTCATCGACGCGGTGCGCTGCGCCAAGATCGCGCTCGACCGGGGCATCGGCGGCCCGGTCCTCTCCGCCTCCTCCTATTTCATGAAGTCCCCGCCGGAGCAGTACCGCGACAACGAGGCCCGGGACAGGGTGGAGGCATTCATCCGCGACGAGGGCTGATCGAGGGCTGATTTCTCGTCGTCCTCATCTTTCTCGTCGGGTCCTCCTCGTCGGATCGGCCGGCCAGCGGACCCGGTCGGAAACACAGGTGTCCGGCAGCCCGGAGGGGACGGCCGGACCTTGTGCCCGGAGTCGATCATTCTGGTCCTAGGCTGACGACGTGGCCCGGGCGGAGAACCTTCGTGAGCTGCTGCACGGCCGTGGGTTCCGGATGCTCTACGCGTCCAGACTCACCTCCCAGGCCGCCGACGGCGTCTTCCAGGCGAGCCTCGTCAGCTATGTGCTGTTCTCCCCCGAACGGGCGACCTCGGCGGCGGCCCTGGCCGCGTCGCTCGCGATCGTCGTGCTGCCGTTCAGCGTCATCGGACCCTTCGCCGGCATCGTGCTCGATCGCGTGTCCCGCCAGCGGGTTCTGGTGGTCTGCTCACTCGTCCGGATGCTATTGATGGGCATCCTGGTCGCTCTGATCGCCACCGGCCGGACGGGCGTCGACTTCTACGCGGTGGCACTGGCGTCGGTGAGCATGAACCGCTTCGTGCTGGCGGCGCTGTCCGCCGGGCTCCCGGTCGTGGTCGGCCTCGACCGGCTCGTCACGGCGAACGCCCTGTCCAGTCACCTCCGGCACCGTCGCGACGCTCGCCGGAGCCGGTGTCGGCAGCGGACTGCGCGGGCTGATCGGCGGCGAGGACGGGACGGTGGCGTTCGTCGCCGGTCTGGCAGCTTTCACCTACCTTGTGGCCGCCGTCACCGCGGCGCGGGCGGGACGGAGCGACTTCGGTCCGCTGGAGACGGTGGCCTGGCAGGGCGCCTGGGCGCAGACCACCCAGGTCGTCGCCGACATGCTTGACGGCGCCCGCTATCTGGTGAACCACGGGCCGGCCCGGCGGGCGCTCGCCGCCCTCACCACCTCGCGAGCCGCCTACGGCCTGATCCTCGTGATGACGGTGTTGCTGTATCGCAACTACTTCACTGGCCCGGAAGGCGGGCTCGCGGGGCTCGCCGCCGTCGTTGCCGCCAGTGGGGCCGGCACGGTGAGCGCCGCGGTCGCGACTCCCCACGTCACGGGGCGCATGCCGAAGTCGAGCTGGATCGCCCTCGTCCTGGTACTCGGCGGGGTTGTCGAGGTCGCGCTCGGGCTGCCCTTTTCCTCGACGCTGTTCATCGTCGCGGCAGCATTGCTCGGGTTTTCCGCACAGGCCAGCAAGATCTGCGTGGACACCATCGTGCAGGAGGAGACCGACGACGCCTACCGCGGTCGCGCCTTCTCGCTCTACGACCTGCTGTTCAACGTCGCCTTCGTGGCCGCCGCGGCGGTGGCCGCCGTGGTCCTGCCGGACGAGGGCCGGTCCGTTCCGGTGGT
>NZ_CDWTMO010000095.1:0-16259 GCF_977946435.1 Frankia sp. CgKIO3
ACAAACCTACTCCAGCCAGGAGAGGTTTCCCACACAAACTAGAATGGAGAATACCATGGCGGAAATTGACCTCGGATTGGCCACGGACTGGGATGAGGGCGACACCCACGGCCGAATCAGGTTGAGGCAGAACCAGAATTACCCGAACTCGCCCAAGAAGGATGTGATCATCAGCTCGCCGGTGAGCATCGAACTCTCGGTCAACACAAACTACTCCACCTCCCAGGAAGCCGACAAGATCTTCTTTACGACCCACCACGGCAACCAGAAAAAGATCATCGCAATACTGGACTCCAACGGAGACCTCTACATCGCTGGCCGCGTGATCGAAGGGCAGTCGAACCTGTCCTACGAGTAGCCCGACAGCTCGGGGTGGGCCGGCGCCGCCGCGCCCACCCCGACACGGACGTCGCTGCCGTGCTCGCCCCGCTGGGTCTGCGGCTGTCAGCAGCCAAGACCCGGGTAGTGCACACGAGCGACGGGTTCGACTTCCTGGGGTTCCGCATCCAGCGGCGCCGCAAGCGAGGCACGAACCAGTGGTACGTCTACACCTGCATCCCTGACCGGCCCCTCAAGGCGGTGAAGGAAAAGAGCGGCCACCCGACGAGCGTCACGTTCAGCCCGACGATGCCGCTGGTCGCCACCGGGGGTACCGACACCACCGTCCGGCTGTGGCAGCTGGCGTTCCCCGACCCGCCGCGGCTCGTCGCCGCCGTCGGCTACGGCCGGCGGATCAACCAGCAGTGGGCGCGGGCGGTGGCGTTCAGCCCGGACGGCACCCTGCTGGCCACCGCCGGCGCCGACCGCGTCACCGTCCTCTGGGACTTGTAAGCGCGTCCGGGACCTGTGGGTGCCGTAAGTGTCCCGGATCCGGGGCACTCCACCTGCGGACAACCCGGTGGCCGCTGCCAATGGTCCGATTTCGCAACAGTCGCGGGAGCTGCACGCTACTAGGGTCTGATCCGGGGTCGCGTGAAGGGCTCCAGGAGCGAACGGCCCCGGAGCCTACATCAGAACAACAGGAGGTACCGATGAAGGCGCTAGTATACCACGGGCCGGGCAAGAAGTCGTGGGAGGAAGTTCCCGACGCCACGATCCAGGAGCCTGGCGACGTCGTCGTCCGGGTCGACACCACCACGATCTGCGGGACCGACCTGCACATTCTTCAGGGCGACGTCGCGACCATGACCGACGGCCGCATCCTCGGCCACGAGGCCGTCGGCACGATCATCGAGGTCGGCGACGCGGTCACGGCATTCCAGGTCGGTGACCGGGTGCTCGTTCCGGCGATCACGAAGTGCGGCCGCTGCGAGTACTGCCAGCGGGGAATTCCCTCGCACTGCCAGACCGTCGGGGGCATCGGCTGGATTTTCGGGCATCTGATCGACGGGACACAGGCCGAGTTCGCCCGGGTCCCCTATGCCGACACCTCGCTGTACGCGGTGCCGGCGAACGTGGCCAACGAGCAGGCCATCTTCCTCGCCGACTCGCTGCCGACGGGCTACGAGGTCGGCGTGCTGGCCGGCAACGTGCGTCCGGGTGACACGGTCGCGGTGGTCGGGGCCGGGGCGGTGGGGCTCTCGGCGATTCTGACGACCGGCCTGTGGGGCGCGTCGAAGGTCATCGCGATCGACTCGAACAAGTTCCGGCTGGACAAGGCGCTGGAGTTCGGCGCCACCGATGTGGTGGAGGTCGGCCCCGGCACGGTCGCCGAAACCATCGCGCTCACCGACGGGCTCGGCGTCGATGTCGCCATCGAGGCGGTGGGCTATCCGGAGACGTTGCTGACGGCGGTGTCGCTGGTGCGGCCCGGCGGCACGATCGCCAACGTGGGTGTGCACGGCACGCCGGTGGAACTGCCGATGCAGGACCTGTGGATCCAGAACCTGAGCCTGACCATGGGGCTCGTCGACACCGTCTCGATCCCCACCCTGCTCAAAATGGTCGCCAGCGGCCGGATTCCGGCCGAGAAGATGGGCACGCACACGTTCACCTTCGAGCAGGTGAACGAGGCCTACGAGGTGTTCCGGAACGCGGCGGCGAACGAGGCGCTGAAGGTTGTCATCAACCGGGTCTGAGCCCGTCTCCAGCCCAGGACGGTTCTGCGGCGGGGCGGGTTTGGTCGACCTTCTCCGCCGCCCGTCAGGCGCTGTACCCATCAGGCGATAGACCCGTCAGGCGATATAGCTGATGCCGAATGCGTCGATCTTGCGGTAGAGGGAAGAACGGGCGATACCGAGCATGGCGGCGGCCTTGTAGCGGTTGCCGCGGGACTCGTACAGCGCCTGGATGATCGCGTCGCACTGCGCGGCCTCAAGCATCGACATCTTGCGTGCTCTGCCCTGGAAACACAGCTGGGGCAGGTCCGGGGGCTGAACCTCTCCGATCGGCTTGCGCGTGACGACGTACCTGAGGACGTCCTGAAGCTCGCTGATGTTGCCGGGCCAAGCGTACCCCTCCAGGGCCCGGATGACCTGCAGACTGAGCCGCAGCGAACGGCGTGCCGCGATTTTGTGCAGGATCGACAGCGCGATTTCCCCGATCTCGTCGGCCCGGTAGCGTAGGGCGGGCACCCGGGTGATCTCGTGGAAGTGCCGCAGGAGCAGCCCGTAAGGCCGGGTCGCGTCCACCGCCGGCGTGTCGATGCACCCGACGAGCAGCGGCGGCGAGGGCAGCGCGACCAGCGGTCGCAGCGTCTCGTCCAGGCACCGGGCGGCGATCGGGATGAGCAGGTTCATCCCGCGCAGCACCAGCAGGTGCGGCCGGTCGCCGGCGCCGGTGAGCAGTCGCGTACCAGGAGGCGTCCGGGCGCTGCTCTGCTCGGGTGCGCCGCTCCGCTCAGCCGCAAACGATCTACAGTCCACGGTCACGACCCGACCCGTACGCCTGCCGGAACTCGTTGATCACCAGGGTCTGCTTGCCCACTCCCGGCTCGCCGATCAGCAGGTGGTTACGGCCCTGCTGGATGCTGACGACCACCTCCCGCCACGCCCGCAGGAACGGGGACAGCAACTCCCGATTCGCCCGGATCCGCGCCTCGGCGTGCTCCTTCTGGGCGTGGCCGGGTCCTCTGAGGTCCTGCGCGTAGTCGCGTCGAACCATCGGTGCGACGTGCGAACCCTGACGCCGGACAGCCTCGGCCGGCTCGGCCGACCGCTGGGCACCGGTCGGCGCCCCCGTGAGCAGGCATCCGACCACGTCATCGCCGAGCTGGACCGCCTCGGTCACCACCTCGGCGCAGCCGCCGGAGGGCAGCTCCACATGCTGGCGGGCGAAATCCCGCAGCGACAGACTCGCCAGCACCAGGTCGCTGAGCACCCGCAGGTCGCCGACCTCCAGGTGGCAGGCCGCGACGTTGGTCAGGACGTAGTCCCCGTCCGTGGCGAGCACCCAGGCCTTGTCCTGGCCGACGTGGCCGGTACGGTCGTCCCCGCAGGCGCGGGCGAAGCGGTCGAGGATCGTCTGTGACCGCCGGTGGGGTTCAGCTGCCATCCGCTCGGTGACCTGACGGGCGAGCAGCTGCGCCACCGCAGGCTGCAGGGTCGTCTCGTCCGACTGGTGGCAGATGACCATCACCACGCCGCGGACGTCGCGGCTGTGCGGATCCACCACCAGCGCGGCGGCCTCGCCGAGACACCTCAGCTGGGAGTGGTAGTGCTCCGGACCGCTGATCGCGATATCGGTCTGGTCATGCAGGGAGATCGACGCGGCGGTGGTACCGACGGCCTGCTCGGCGTAACCGTAGCCGGGCACGAACAACACCCCGTCGAGCAGCCCGGCAAGGGCACGGTCGCCATCCCGGCGGACCCGCACCACCCCTGCGGTGTCGACCAGCACCAGCGAGGCGGCAACCTCGGCGCTCCCGGCGAGGAAGCCGTCGAACACCTCCTCGGCGCAAGTCACCAGAGGCGTAACCTCGGGGTGGCCCAGGAACCGTGCCCTGATGCGGTCAGGCTCGATGCCGTACGCGCGCGACCGTTCCCATGAGGCCAGCACGGCCGGCCGGACGACATCCCGCCAGACCACACCCTGCCCCGCGGTCAGAAACGACCGGCGCGCCGCCTCAACCTCGACGAGCCTCGGCATGCGGCAGAGTATAAGAGCACCGCAGTGGGCGTCACCTGAGCTTTATGCGCGTCGCGGGAGCTTTGCGGGTGGACCGGGCGGCTGGACCGCCTCCGGCGCGCCGAGCCGCGCGGCCCACCACCAGGTCAGGCCGCGCAGCTCAGGTCAGTGCAGCTCAGGTCAGCGGCCGGCGGAGGTCTCGGCGAGCTCCGCGTAGAAGATCCCGGTCGACTGCCGGGTCACGCTGCCGCCGGCCACGACCCGGTGCCGGCCGGCAGCAGACCGTTGGTCCAGCGGGTGAGGATTGCCCCCGAGAACACCTGCAACGCCCCGGGCACGACGGGCACCGGGATCCAGGTGCCGTCAGACCGCCACGCCGCATCGGGAGTCCGGGGGTCGCCCCCGGGCAGACATAACGGCTGATCGGAAGCCGCCCGAGGGGCGGCGAACAGCCGAAGCCAGCGCGTGGAGACGAGGGGACTCGAACCCCTAACCCCTGCCTTGCAAAGGCAGTGCTCTGCCAATTGAGCTACGCCCCCGAGGGACGCACTCCGGCCGGGACGGAACCATTCGACGATGACCACCTCGGCGAAGCACTTCACAAGCGTACGGCATGACGGTCTCCTCGGACGTTGGTCCGGCACGGGAACCACCCGGGAACCATGGGAGGACACCGATGCTCGGGGGGATCCGGTCTTCCGGCGATCACAGTGCCCGCCTACGACCATCGTGCCCCGCGGGAGCCCTGTGGATAACCGGGCCGCGACTCCCCCAACCGCCACCCTGTGGATAACCGGCCCGTCGGTCAGGACCGGCGCAGGGTCGGATCGATGAAGGCCAGCCGCTCCCGCACCTTGACCGCGAGATCCCGGAAGTCGGAGTAGCACCGCCGCACCGCGCTCTGCGTACCGCCGAGCGCGCCGTCTCCGGCCCGCAGGTCGAACATCGGCTTACGGGCGTCGTGCGCCAGCGGGATCAGGTTCGCGTAGTGCCCCAGAGTGGCGATCTCGAAGGAACGGTCGTGCGGTCCGGGGTTCCCGCTGGTGAGCACCGAGGTCGCGAACACCTCGGGAATCCGGTCGAGCCACCGGTCGTGCGCCTTTGCCGGCCGGTCGGTCCGCGTCGGCGGCTGCATCACGATGTACCCGATCGGCATCATCAGCCCGCGCGGAGCCGAGATGCGCTCGGGAATCTTCGGCAGCACCGTGCCCTGCCAGATGGAACGCCACTCCCGCAGCGTGGGGCCGAGGTTGCGCAGCCCCCGCAGCGAGAACAGGTCCGCTGCCAGTGGCATGAGCACGGTGTCGGCGGACAGCAGCGCGGCCCGGTTGATGGCCCCCAGATTGGGCCCCACGTCGATGAGCACGATCTCGGCGCCAACCAAGCGGGCACCATGGTCGATGACCCGGTGCAACGCCGTCGTCGTACGCAGCGCCGCGATGTCCTTGCCGAGGAAGCTGTTCGGCCAGGCGGCCGACAGCCGGTCCTCGAAGACGCTCAGCTCGACGTCACCGGGCAGCAGCCACAGGCCGTCCTCGATCGTCACCGGATCGAAGAGCGCGACGTCCCCGACCCCCTCCATGATCGGCCCGATCGCCGTCGCCATCGTCCCCGTACCGGGGACAATCCGAACCGGGCGCACGTCGAGGTCGATGATGGACTTCGGCGCGGACGACGCGGTGACCTCCGGCTCTTCCCACAGCTGGGTCAGCTCGTCCTCGTCGAGGAACTGGGCGGTCAGGTTCGCCTGCGGATCGAGATCGACCGCGAGCACCCGGTGACCCATGCGCTGCAGCATGTGCGCCAGGTGGTAGGCGAGGGTCGTCTTACCGACGCCGCCCTTGTTGTTGAACAAGGCCATCGTGATCATGAAAAGCTCCGGCCACGATCCCCACGTCGCCCGCGCGCCGCCTCACCCCAGTTGTCCCTGTTGTCCAACACGGCAGACATTGTCGCGCTAGCCGGAAACCTCAGAAGAAGCCCGCCCCGTCGCGGGTCCCGCCAGCCCGGTCCGGGACGCCGAGCAGCCGGCCGGTCAGTCCGAGAAAGCGCCGGTCATTCCCAGGGGGCGAGGGTGGGCCAGTCCGGCCGGCCCGGGTCCCGGCCGGCGAGCCAGCGCAGCGTCGGCCTGGTGGGCGTATCGACGACCACACGCCGCTGCCCGCGACCGACGGCGGTCGACGGCCGGTCCCCCGGCGCCAGCACGACGGTGATCTCCGGGGGTACTCGGGCCGGCAGCCCGCGCAGGGTCCACTCCCATTCGGTCTGGACGTAGGCCGGGCTCAGGTCCGCCCAGCCGGGACCGCCGAGATCGGCAAGATCGAGGTCGACGAGGTGTATCTCGGTCTCCCGCCAGCGGAGGAAGACCAGATCAGCAAGGGTCGTCAGGCCATAGGTGGCGGTGTGCCCGAGACCCGTGCGCCAGACGTCGACCTGCACGCCGTCCCAGGCCCGCTCCAGCCGGGTCACCGCGGCCACCAGGTCGTCGCGGACCTGGGCGGCGGGCAGATCGCAACCGGCGGCCGATGCCGTCCTCCCGCTGCTGCGCGCCCCCGGGTACTGGGCCCGGATCCCACCGGCCCGGGCGGCTTCGACCATGCCGGTGTGACTGTCCGCGTTGCGGGCCAGGTGGGTGAGCAGGTGACCGACCGCCCAGCCCGGCAGGCCCGACGGACGGCGCACGACGATGTCGTCCAGCCGGCCGGCCACCTCCAGTAGACGCCGATGGGCCACTGCACATCCGGCGAGCCGATCGTGCGGAACCACCGAGGGGAGGTAGGAGGGACCGGACGGCGGCGACGTGTCGATGCTCGACTCCTGAGCGATGCTCACACCCGCCCCGGAGTCGGCATCAACTCCCGCGCCGGGGACGATGGCGTCGGACGGTCGGGGCGAGGTCGGGGTGGTCATGGTTCTACGGTGCCCCCCGACGCCACCACACGCCACCACACGCCAGGTCAAGCCTCCTACCAGCGTCTTTACCCGCAGATTCCTTATAGTCGGCACACGTTGCGCTCGAGATCCGGGCCGCGTCCGACGCTCCCTCGATGGCCGACGTAACGCGGTGGAAACAGCTCCGAGCGAAAATACCCAGAGGAAGATACGGAAAGCATGCACACGGATACCCGGCGGAAGGATGAGCGGATGTTCACAACTCCTCGCTTCCTGCAGGGCTTTGTCCCCTTCGAGGGCAAAGGTCTGGATGTTCCGATTTCGCTTGGCTCGTCGTTCAGCTACGTCGTCCCAGCCGGCATCACCGCCCAGCCGCTCTACTTCCGGGGCGGCAACTCGACGGACGAACTGATCTGCCCGATCCTCCTGCGGAACGGGGTTCCCATGCGCTTCTTCCCGATCGGAGCGCGGGGTTCAATCCACGTGCCGCTGCGCATCGTCGAGGATCTGGTGTCGGAGACGCACATCGAGCTGCACCTCGCCGCCCCGGCCGGGCTGGTCGGCACCCTGGTCGCCGACGTGGGCCTAGTCGAGCTCTGAGGCTGAGGCCCTGAGCTGGAAACTTCGGCGGGCTGACCCCCCGGGCCGGGCTGGCATCCCGGCCTTGCCGCGGACCTCAGCGCCCGCCGGCCGGGGCGCCCGCCGCGGAGGTCGCCTCCCGCCAGAGGTCGATCTCCTCCTTGCCCCTGCTGCGGCGCCGGACGGCGGTCAGCGCGGCTCCGGCGCTCGCCAGTAGAGCCAGCACGGTCACCTTGCGAACCATCTCGTCTCCTTCGTAGGCCACCTTCACCCAACGGTATCCCGCCCGCCGGTACCGTGGCCGGACCGAGTCGCATCGCCCTGATCAACGTCACCGCAGGCTGATCAACGCCGCAGCAGGCCGCGCAGCCGGGATCCGGCCGGCCAGGACGGCGGGGGGCCCGACACCGCATAGGCCGGGAACACCCGCTCGGCCACGTCGACCAGCATCGCCACGTCGATGGGCCGAAGCACGATCCCGGCGGAGAGCACGTAGTCGGCCACCCCGGTGGCAGGCAGCAACAGCACGCCCTCGACGAGGGCCAGGCCGGCGGGAAGATCCGCGCGGGCGAAGGCCACGACCGGCTGGACCTCCAACTGCCAGCCCGCCGGCAGTTCCACGAGGAGCTGCGCGGTGGCCTCCTCGCCCATCCACGCGACCAGCCCCAGCATCGCCCGCAACGGAACCTTGCCGGCCCAGACCCCGACGGCGTTCTGGCGGATCGGTCCCGGATGGGCGTCGGTCTCGATCAGCCAGGCCCCGGACGGCCCGATGACGAGATGGTCGATATTGCCGGCCGAGTCGGCCAGCGCGCGGTCGTGCAGGACGGTGTAGCCGGCCCGGACCAAACGGTCCAACGCCCGTGCGGTGCTGCGTTCGGCCTCCGCGTCCTCGCGCCAGGCCTCGATCTCCGGCGGGGACCGGAGAAACCGGGTCGCCGCGACGAGGACCACCACGACAGCCGAGATGATCGCGAGCTGCACGGCCACGAGCGCGGGCAGCCCGACCAGGAGGCTGACCACGGCGACGACGAGGGCGACGGCACCCGCTGTCGCCCCGGCGACGGCCATCGCCCGCCGTTTATGATCACCGCGCTCGGTGACGTACAGCTGCTTGCGCCGCAGGTACTCGGCCATGGCCGAACGTCCCGCTGACTGCCGATCGGACACGTCCGCGGTCACCACCTCCCGGCGCCGTCACGACGCCGTTGCGCTCGGCGTTGTCTCCGGGTCCGGAACCGGCTCCGCCGTCAGTCAATCACGGCGTGCTACTGACTCCCGGTCCGTCCCGGTCACCATTCCATCGAATACACAACAGCGACAGGGTCAAGGGCGTGGAATATGCGAGGGAAAAGCACGTTGAAAACATATCTATACCACCCATCGGCGAGCTGGCCGAGGCGACACCGAGTACGGCGGCCGGGTAGGGGGCCGGCAGCGCAGGGGAGAACCCACCAGAGGCCGCCGCCGGGCGCGGTGTCGAACAGTTGCAGTGCCGGAGAGGAGCCACAGGATGCCACGCCACGTGACACCCGAGGGGATCCGGAATGACGAGCCGCAACCACCACACCCTCACTCACAGCCACAGCGGCGGGCGATCGACACCGACCAGGTACGGGCCTTCGCGGCCGGCTGCGTCACGCCGGTCCACGGGACAGACGATGAGGCGGCCCGCGGGAATGCCCGCAAGGACACCCGGGGGGACGGCCATAGGGATGCCCGGGGGAACGGTGGCCCGACGGTACCGGGAGGATGCGTCGGCATCGAGACGGAGTGGCTGGTCGTCGACACGCAGGCGGTCCACTGCCTGATCCCGCCAGCCCGCACGCTGGCGTCCCTCGCCCGGATTCCCGGGACCACCCCGGGCCCCGGCGGGCCGGTCCTGCCCGGGGGCAGCCGCATCACCTTCGAGCCCGGCGGCCAGCTGGAGCTGTCCGGGCCGCCGGCCGAGCTCACCGCGGCTGTGCGGGCGACCTCCGCCGATCTGAACCTGGTCCGCTCCGCCCTGGCGGTGGACGGCCTGGCCCTCGTCGGCATGGGGGTCGATCCCCTGCGCGTCGGGATGCGGCAGACCACCGCGTCCCGGTACGCGGCGATGGAGGAGCATTTCCGGACCGGGGGCGGGGCGTCCGGCACGGTGATGATGTGCTCGACCGCCTCCGTCCAAGTCAACCTGGACCTCGGCGGCTCGCCTGCCGAGGCGGCGCGGCGGTTCCAACTCGTCCACGCTCTCGGCCCGGTCCTCACCGCCCTGTTCGCCGCCTCACCCGCGTACGCCGGCCGCCGGACCGGATGGCGGTCGACCCGCCAGGCGGTGTGGGACGGCATCGACGCGAGCCGGACCCGGCCCGTCGCGGCCGCTCTCACGGCCCCGGGGTCCAGCGACACCGAGCCCGATCTCGTCGACCTGTGGGCGCGGTACCTGCTCGACGCCAAGCTGATGATGGTCGGGAATCCCGCCGGGGCCGGCGACCCCAAAAACGATCATCATTTCGTCGCGGTCCGGGACGGCTCGACCTTCGGGGACTGGCTCGCCGGCCGCAGCCCGGTCACCCGTCCCCCGACCCGCGACGACCTCTCTTACCACGCGACCACGGTGTTCCCGCCGGTCCGACCGCGTGGCTGGTGGGAGCTGCGCTACCTCGACGCGCAACCAGGTGACGGCTGGCAGGCCGCCGTCGCGATGCCGACGGTACTGCTTGACGACCCGGTCGCCGCGGACGGAGCGTTCGAGGCGTGCCTGGCCGTCGCGCATCGCTGGCCGGCCGCGGCGATGCTCGGCATGGCCGACGAGCCCCTGCGACGCGCGGCGGTGCGCTGCGTCGACCTGGCCGTGAGCGCCCTGCGCCGCGGCGGCGCGACCGATCTCGCCGAGACGGTCGAGTCGTTCGCCGGGCACTACCTCGACCGCGGCCGATGTCCGGCCGACGAACTGACCGAACGACTTCTCGCGATCGGCCCGGCCGGTCTGCTGCGTGAGGAGGCCCACCGGTGCGTCTCACTCGTCTGACCCAGTCCCCGGCGTCCCCGGCCGACCCAGCCGACCGGGAGACCGCCGCCGCCCAGGAGGCGATGCCGACCCAGGAGGCTATGCCGATCACCGCCGACACCGTCACCGACGCCCTCCGGGCCGCGCGCCGGCGTTCACTCACGTACACCGACATCGCCGCGGATGATCTCCTCCGCCAGCACTCGCCGCTGATGTCCCCGCTGGTCTGGGACCTCGCTCACGTCGGCAACTACGAGGATCTCTGGCTGGTGCGCGCGCTGGCCGGCGGCACCGGGACGCGGCCGGGGCTCGACGACATCTACGACGCGTTCCGGCACAGCCGCGCGAGCCGCAGCCGACTGGCCCTGCTCGGCCCCGCCGAGACCAGGGCGTACCTGCACGAGGTCCGCGGCCGCACCCTCGACCTCCTCGACCGGTTCGGACCCGACCGGTTCGGACCGGTGGCCGGCGCCACCGCGGAAACCGCTGCCGTACCGGAGCGGGAACGGCTGCTCGCCGACGGCTTCGTCTACGGCATGGTCGTGCAGCACGAGCACATGCACGACGAGACGATGCTCGCCACGCACCAGCTCCGCCAGGGACCGCCGGTACTCGCTCCCGGCGCGGCGCCACCGCCCGGCCGCCGGGTGCCGCGGCCGGAGGTCCTCGTGCCGGCCGGCGAGTTCACCCTCGGCACCAGCACCCATCCCTGGGCCTTCGACAACGAGGGTCCCGCCCACCGCGTCCACCTCCCCGCGTTCTGGATCGACACCATCCCCGTCTCCAACCGGGCGCAGATCGCCTTCATCGACGCCGACGGCTACGACGACGAGCGGCTCTGGTCGACGGCGGGATGGGAATGGCGCCAGACGGAGGGCCTGAGCGCGCCCGCGTTCTGGTGGCGCGAGGGCGGCACCTGGCTGCGCCGCCGGTTCGGCCGGGTCGAGCCGGTTCCCCTCGACGAGCCGGTCCAGCACGTGTGCTGGTACGAGGCCGAGGCGCATGCCCGCTGGGCCGGCAAGCGGCTGCCGACCGAGGCCGAGTGGGAGAAGGCCGCCGCCTACGACCCGGTCACCGGACGTTCACGGCGGTATCCGTGGGGGGACACCGATCCGACTCCGGAGCGTGCCAACCTGGGCAACCGGACGAGCGGCCCGGCCCCGCTGGGGGCCTATCCCGCGGGCGCGAGTCCCTGCGGAGCCGAACAGATGATCGGGGACGTCTGGGAATGGACGGCGAGCGGGTTCACGCCGTACCCGGGCTTCGCGTCTTATCCCTACCGGGAGTACAGCGAGGTCTCCTTTCCGAAGGCCGGGCGGGAGTCGTCCTTCCGCGTCCTGCGCGGGGGCAGCTGGGCGACGGACGCCGTCGCCGTCCGCGCCACGTTCCGGAACTGGGACTACCCGATCCGCCGGCAGATCTTCGCCGGATTCCGGCTGGCCCGCGACGCCGGGTGACGAGCGAGCACGTGTGCGAAGGAGACCTCGGTGTGTCGGCACCTCGCCTGGATCGGAACGCCACGGACCCTGGCGGGGCTGACCCTGGAGCGTCCGTACAGCCTGCTGCGCCAGTCGTGGTCGCCGAGGCGGATGCGCCACGGCACGGTGAACGCCGACGGGTTCGGAGTCGGCTGGTACGCCCCGGCGCTGCGGGCGGCGCCGGCCCGGTTCCGCCGGGCCGTGCCGATGTGGACGGACGCCTCGTACGCCTCAATCGCCGGCGCGGTCGCCTCCGGCTGCGTGCTGGCGGCCGTGCGTAGCGCCACCGTCGGCATGCCGGTCGAAGAGAGCGCGACGGCTCCCTTCACCGACGGCCACCGGCTGCTCAGCCACAACGGCCGGGTCGACCCGGTGGCCGTCCGGCGGATGCTGCGCGACCGGCCCGACGCTCCGGTCCCGGACTCGACGTGCGACTCCGCGCTGCTCGCCGCGCTGGTGTGGGAGCACGCCGGGAAGCGTCCACTCGCCGAGGCGGTCGCCGAGGTCGTGCTGTCGCTGGACGCGGCGGGTCCGGGCGAGCGGGCCCGGCTGAACCTGCTGGTGGTGGATGGAACCCAGATCGTGGCGACCGCCTGGCGGGACAGCCTGTCATACCGGATGGAGAAAGATGGAGTCCTGGTCGCAAGCGAACCAGACGATGACGAACCGGGCTGGGTGGACGTTCCGGACCATCACCTCCTGGTAGCCGACACACACCAAGTCACTCTTCGTAACATGATCTCCTAGATCGGTTACCGTGGGTTGCACCACGTTGATGGAGGGCACATCCATGACACCAAGGACTCCGACAACCGCCCGGGCGGATGATGCCGTCCCTGAGGGGACGGGCGCGAACGGCACGGCGGAGATCCCGTTCCCGGGCCTCTCCGTCGACCGCCACCTGCACGAGTCGGATCGCACCGTCACGCTGGCCCGCGACGTCCTCGCCGGCCTCACCGCGAGCCCCCGCGAGCTGCCGCCGAAGTGGTTCTACGACACCACCGGCGGCATGCTGTTCGACAAAATCACCCGGTTGGCGGAGTACTACCCGACCCGGCGGGAACGGGCCATCCTGGTCAGTTACGCCGACGAGATCGCGACGGCCTGTCCGGCCGACACCCTCATCGAGCTGGGATCGGGAACCTCCGACAAGACCAGGCTGCTGCTCGACGCGCTGCGGGCGGCCGGCAACCTCCGCCGCTTCATCCCCTTCGATGTCGACGAGGCAGCCCTGGTGCGGGCGGGTCGCGGGATCCTCACCACCTACCCGGGGCTCTCCGTGGCGGCCGTGGTCGGGGACTTCGAACGGCATCTGCACCAGCTGCCCCGAGGTGGCCACCGGCTGCTCGCCTTCCTCGGCGGCACGGTTGGCAATCTGCGCCCCGCGCAGCGGCAGAACCTCCTCCGTACGCTGCGCGGGCAGGCCGAGAGCTCCGACGCCCTGTTGCTGGGAACGGACCTCGTCAAGGACGTCGACCGCCTCGTCGCCGCGTACGACGACGGTGCCGGGGTCACCGCAGCCTTCAACCGCAATGTGCTGACGGTGATCAACCGGGAGCTCGGGAGCGACTTCGACATCCGCGGATTCGCGCACGTGGCGATCTGGAACGCCGAGAACTCCTGGATCGAGATGCGGCTACGTTCCGTTCGGGAGCAGCGCGTCTCAATCGCGGCCCTCGCCGTCACGGCCGACTTCCAGCCGGGCGAGGAGATCCTCACCGAGATCAGCGCCAAGTTCACCCTGGACGGCATCGCCTCGGAGCTTGCGCTGGCGGGCTGGGCGGTGGCGCGGCAGTGGACGGATCCCGACGGGGATTTCGCCGTAACGCTCGCGACGCCGTCGTCCGCCCCCGCCGCCGTCCCGGTCTGAACCCGTCCCGGTCCGAGCCGGGCCCGCTCGGACGCCTCGTCAGCCGCCGAGCAGACCGACGTCGCGCGCGGCACCGGTGGAGGCCGAGGTCGCCATCGCCGCATAGGCCCGCAGCGCCATGGACACCGGCCGTTCCCGCCCCGTGGGACGGTAGCCGCCGGCCGCGTCCAGCGCCGCGCGTCGGCTCGCCAATTCCTCGTCGGAGACCACGAGCTCCAGCCGGCGGGCCGGGATGTCGATCTCGATGATGTCCCCGTCGCGGACCAGGGCGATCGTCCCGCCGTGGGCCGCCTCCGGGGAGACGTGACCGATCGACAGTCCGGAGCTCCCGCCGGAGAACCGGCCGTCGGTGATCAGAGCGCACTTCGGGCCGAGACCGCGACCCTTGAGGAACGCGGTGGGGTAGAGCATCTCCTGCATCCCCGGGCCACCGCGGGGGCCCTCGTAGCGGACGATGATCACATCCCTGGCCTTGACCCGCCCGGTGAGGATGGCGTCGACCGCCTCCTCCTGGCTCTCGACCACGAGCGCCGGGCCGCGGAAGGCCCACTGGCTCTCGTCCACGCCGGCCGTCTTCACGACGGCGCCCTCGATGGCCAGGTTGCCGAACAGCACCGCGAGCCCACCCTCGGCGGAGTAGGCGTGCTCGACCGAACGGATGCAGCCGTCTCTGGCGTCGGTGTCGAGGGTGTCCCACCGATTGGTGGAGCTGAACGGCTCGATCGTGCGCACGCCACCCGGCGCCGCGTGGAACAGCTCGATCGCGCCCGGCGAGGGGCTCGGGCCGCGGACGTCCCAGCGGTCGAGGAACTCGCGCAGGCTCGCCGAGTGCACCGTATGCGGGTCCGGGTCGAGCAGCCCGGCCCGGTCGAGCTCGCCGAGGATCGCGGGGATGCCGCCCGCCCGGTGGACGTCCTCCAGGTAGTAACGGGTGGAGCTCGGCGCCACCTTGCACAGGCAGGGGACGGTGCGGGAGATCCGGTCGATGTCGGCGAGGGTGATGTCGACGCCGGCCTCGACGGCGGCAGCCAGCAGATGCAGCACGGTGTTCGTCGAGCCGCCCATTGCCACGTCGACCGCGAAGGCGTTGCGGAAGGCGGCGGCGGTCGCGATCGACCGGGGCAGGACCGCCTCGTCGTCCTTCTCGTAGTAGCGCCGCGCCAGGTCGACCACGAGACGCCCGGCCTCGACGAACAGCTCACGGCGGGCGGCGGCGGTGGCCAGGGTCGACCCGTTGCCGGGCAGGGACAGCCCGATCGCCTCGGTCAGGCAGTTCATCGAGTTCGCCGTGAACATGCCGGAGCAGGATCCGCACGTCGGGCAGGCCGAACGCTCGATCATCGACAGGTCGCCGTCCGAGATGTCCGGGTTGACCGCCGCCGACATCGCGGTGATGAGGTCCAGCCTGGACCGGGCCGTGCCGCCGGAGATGACCGCATTGCCCGACTCCATCGCCCCGCCGGAGACGAACACGGTCGGGATGTTCAGCCGCAGTGCCGCGAGCAGCATCCCCGGGGTGATCTTGTCGCAGTTGGAGATGCAGACCAGGGCGTCGGCGCAGTGGGCGTTCACCATGTACTCGACGCTGTCGGCGATGAGCTCGCGGGACGGCAGCGAGTAGAGCATCCCGCCGTGCCCCATCGCGATGCCGTCGTCCACGGCGATGGTGTTGAACTCGCGCGCCACCCCACCGGCCTCGGCCACCGCCCCGGCCACCAGCGAGCCAAGGTCACGCAGGTGCACATGCCCCGGAACGAACTCGGTGAAGCTGTTGGCCACGGCGACGATCGGCTTGCCGAAGTCATCGTCGGTCATCCCGGTCGCGCGCCACAGGGCGCGGGCGCCGGCCATGTTCCGGCCGTGGGTGGTGGTACGGGAGCGCAGGGCGGGCATCTCGACCTCGAAGATCAATTCAACGGCGCTGCTGGCGGGGACCGCCGGCACTGGCAGACGATGACACGACGGTACGCCACCGCACGGACGGGTCCGGTCAGCCAGGTCGCGGGGCCCGGCCAGCCGGGCGGCGAACGGCGAGCGACGGGATCAGGGGCCAAGGACCAGGGATGAGACCCGGAATCAAGGACCCGGAATCAGGAATCAGGGCCCGCTTCGGCGGGGGGCGGGGACGGGGGCGCGTCGGGTGGTAGGTCCCCCAGTCTGGGCCCGCTGGGCGGAACGGCCCAGGGGTAGCCGGCGATCCGCCGACCGGCCCCGCGGCTGCTGTCCGGCGCCGGTGGACGACCCGCGGGCCCCGGCTGATACCCCGACCGATGCCCCGACTGGCTGGGGCGACCGGGATCACCCGCCCCGCCTGCCGGGTCGTCTCCTCCCCCGCCCGGGCCGGGCTGATCCGGCCCGGGCGGGGGAGGAGACGACCCGGCAGGCG